>DAIPLA010000069.1:0-5336 GCA_036769465.1 Candidatus Nanopelagicaceae bacterium | reverse complement strand
AGATACCGCGAGCAGAAGCCAAGTGAGCGCCTTGAGTTTCTTCTGCAAGGTGAGCTGACGCGTCAAAACCAGTAATGGTGTACTGAGTCAACAAGAAGCCCAGTGGCAAGATGAAGTACCAGTACGCGTGGTTAGAGAAGCCAGAGTTATTGAAGTGCTGTGAGAACATCCACTTGAATGTTTGGTGATGAGTTGGTGTGAAGACCATGATGCCAACGATCACCGCGGTGCCAAAAACGTGCCACCAGACAGAGATGTTGTTAATAACAGCCAAGAGGTGATGGCCATACAGGTTGATCAGTGTCACCAAAACCATGATGATGATGAAGAGCGCGAACTGCTGCTTGATGAAGTCGCCACCCATGAACTTGGCGTCGAACTTAGGGAAATAGAGTCCAAGCAAGCCGTTCAAGAATGAGGTCACGCCGTAACCAACAGATGCGGTCACAGAGACAAGTCCGATCAGATTCAGCCAACCGGTATAGAAGCCAGCCTTAGCGCCGCCCAACTTGGCAGCCCACCAATAAATACCGCCCGATGTTGGGTAAGCCGAGGCGAGCTCTGACATGCAGAGACCGACGATGAGAATGAGACCGGCAATGATTGGCCAGCCAATCGAAATTGCAACCGGTCCGCCGTTGTTCCACGCTTGCGCGAACGTGGTGAAGCAACCGGAGAGAATAGAAATAATCGAAAACGAAATAGCGAAGTTCGAGAAACTCGACCACGTACGGCTCAGCTCTTGTTTATAGCCCAGGGCGGCCAATCGTGATTCGTCAGTTAGATGGTTACTCATGTCGCAAGGTCCAGCCTTTCTGAAGGTGGGAAGGCGTCCGGTTAAAGACTTGCGGATAAGTGTGGCGCGCGGCGCGACGAATCGGAAGCACTTTTGAGCCTTTTTTCGGCTTTTTTCGAAAGAACAAGCAGCGTTGATTAGCCCTCCGCACCCAAGTAATCTGTACCAATGGCCCCAAAAAAGTTGACCTTAGACGAACTCAAGCGTGAGATCGAACTTGGACATATCGACACCGTAGTAGTTGGTGCAACCGATATGCAGGGCCGGCTCCAAGGCAAGCGCATCCACGCCCCCTTCTTCTTGGCCGATACCGTCAAGAACGGCACCGAAGGTTGCAACTATTTGCTCGCGGTGGATATCGATATGAATACCGTTCAGGGTTACGACGTCTCGTCGTGGGAGACTGGCTATGCCGACATGGGCATGCACCCAGATTTCAACACCTTACGTATGCTGCCATGGCATCCGGGCACCGCCATGGTGACTGCGGATTTTGTCGATCACCATAAGCATGACATTTCGGTGGCACCTCGCAGCATCCTTAAGACACAACTCAAGAAATTGGATGAGATGGGTATGGTTGCACTGTGCGGAACCGAACTGGAATTTATCGTCTTTAAAGACACCTACGAAGAGGCATGGAACAAGGGCTATCAGGATCTAATCCCTGCCAACCAATACAACGTTGACTACTCCCTCACTGGCACCGCTCGTGTAGAGAAGCTATTGCGCGACATTCGCCTTTCTATGGATGGCGCAGGTCTCATCGTCGAATCCGCCAAGGGTGAGTGCAACTTTGGACAACACGAAATTGCTTTCCGATATGAAGATGCTTTGACTACGTGCGACAACCACTCCATCTACAAAATGGGCGCCAAGGAAATTGCGACCAACCACGGTTGCTCGCTCACCTTCATGGCAAAGTTCAACGAGCGCGAAGGAAACTCTTGCCACATCCACCTCTCCTTCCGTGACAAGAACGGCAACGCTGTTCTTGCAGGTGACGCAGGCGATGGCATGTCGGAGCTGGGCCGTCATTACTTGGCCGGACAGCAAGCACATATGCGCGAGCTCACTTTGCTTTTTGCTCCGAACATCAACTCGTATAAGCGATATCAGCCAGGCACCTTTGCACCAACCGCCATCAAATGGGGTCGCGACAACCGCACCTGCGCGCTTCGTCTGGTCGGTGAAGGTTTGAGCCTTCGCATCGAAAATCGTGTTCCTGGTGGCGATGCCAATCCATACCTTGCGGTTGCAGGAATGGTTGCCGCTGGTATCGACGGCATCAACAAAAAGTTGCCGCTCGAACCAATCTTCACCGGCAATGCCTACGCGTTAGAGACCTCTCGTGTTCCTAGCTCCCTACAAGAGGCGCGCGATCTGTGGGCAAACAGCGCGTGGGTCAAGGAGACATTCGGTGAAGATGTGCAGAAGCATTACACCCACATGGCCGATACCGAGATTGATGCCTATTCTCGCGCCGTCACGGATTGGGAGCGCTTTCGCAGCTTCGAACGTATGTAATTTCTAGTTCACCACAACCTCAGGAGAAGCATGTCTTCGTACACAGTCATCAGTCCGGTCACCGAGAAGTCAGTTGCAGAGATTGTGATGGCGGATTTACAACAGACCGATGCCGTCATCGCCACCGCGGCGAAGGCTTTCGAATCCTGGCGAAAAGTAGCCCCGGGTGATCGCGCAAAGCTGCTTCGTAAATTCGCAGCTCTCGTCGATACCTACAACGAAGAGCTTGCCCAGCTTGAAGTACTCAACAGTGGTCACACCATCGGCAATGCTCGCTGGGAAGCCGGCAACGTTCGCGATGTATTGAATTACTACAGCGCTGCGCCAGAGCGACTTTTCGGGCGGCAAATTCCTGTGCCTAACGGCATCGACATTACATTCAAAGAACCGCTGGGTGTGATTGGCGTGATTGTTCCTTGGAATTTCCCGATGCCAATCGCTGGCTGGGGTTTCGCACCGGCGCTAGCCGCGGGAAACACCGTTGTTCTCAAGCCAGCCGAGCTCACTCCGATGACAGCAATCCGGTTGGGCGAAATCGCACTCGAAGCCGGAATTCCAGCAGGCGTCTTCAACGTTATCCCGGGTAAGGGCAGCATCGTTGGTGAGCGTTTCGTGACCAATCCCCTAGTACGCAAGATTGTCTTCACCGGTTCCACAACTGTGGGCAAGCACATCATGCAAGGCTGCGCTGATCAGGTAAAGCGCGTGACCTTGGAACTTGGTGGCAAGAGCGCAAACATCATCTTCGCTGATGCTGACATCGAGAAGGCCGCGGCGGGTGCACCCGGAGCTGTCTTTGATAATGCGGGTCAAGATTGCTGTGCGCGTTCGCGTATTTTGATTCAGCGTTCGGCCTACGACAAGTTCATGGAGCTCTTTGAAATCGCAGTGAAAAAATTCCGGGTGGAGGATCCTTCCCTCGATACCGCCGAGATGGGTCCGTTGATCTCTGCTCAACAATTGGCACGAGTCAAGGAATACGTTCCTGCAGATACTGAGATTGCTTTCCAAGGCAACAAACCAGCCGGCGATGGTTATTGGTTTGCGCCAACCGTCCTTACGCCAAAAGACACGAAGGATCGCGCATATCGAGAAGAAATCTTTGGGCCGGTTGTCTCTGTTATTGCTTTCGAAGACGAGGACGACGCTATTCGCATGGCAAACGACAGCGAACATGGTCTCTCTGGTTCCATCTGGTCACGCGATATCGGTCGCGCCGTCCGAGTTTCTCGCGCGGTTGAAGCCGGAAATCTCTCGGTTAATTCCAACTCGTCGGTTCGCTACTGGACGCCATTTGGCGGCTACAAGCAATCAGGACTTGGTCGTGAACTCGGTCCGGACGCGTTAGATGCCTTTACCGAGACCAAGAACGTATTCTTTGATACCCAAGCCTAGGAAAGCAGAAGGAGTTCGGCATGTGTCGATTGATGGGTTACGTCGCACCCGCTGACACCACCTTGCTGGAAATTGCTGGCCAAGGATTTACAGAGTTTGCTGGATTGTCGGCCAAGCACGGTGATGGGTGGGGCGTCTCTAGCGTGGACGCAGTAGGCAACTCCACTCTGATACTGGAACCGAGTCGTGCCAAGGAAAGTGCGAAATTTGCGGAGGTTGCCGGTTCTCACTCAGCCGACGCCGCCATTCTTCATCTTCGCTGGGCCACATCGGGTCTCTCGATTAAAGAAGGCAATACTCACCCGTTTGTGCATGACGGAATCTCCTTCATGCACAATGGTGGCGTTCTGCCTCCTGAATCACTCGATTCATTCATTGACACGGATCTTTTTGAGAATATGCGCGGAGAAACCGATAGCGAAAAGTACTTCTTTCTCATCATCACCGAGATGCGCAAGCTGGGCCTCACAGAAGGCATCCTTTCGGCAGTTCGTATCATCCGCGAGAAGCTGGTCTACTCCAGTATTAACGCGATGATTTTGACCGCAACGGATTTCTATGTTGTCTGCGAACACAACAATGATCGAATCCCTGCCGATGAAGGCAAGGATTATTACGAGCTCTTCTATCGCAAGGATGCAGCCGGCGTTTTGGTTGCTTCCACGGGATGGGATCAATCAGGTTGGACCAATCTGCCCAACCACGAGATGTTGACCGTTTCACGCTCGACATTGGCCATTTCCACGACTCGCATCTAAATTCACCCGCTTTTCACCTGGCTACGTGTCGGCAGGCGTGCGAGGCATACTCAAATGCGAGAAGATTCACCCTCACACACCGCCAGACTTCACACATTGGAGAAATCTTGTCTAAAACAAAAAATGAGGCCGTCTCAAACGATGGTCTTGATCCAAATCGTTGGAAAGCTCTACTCGTAATCGCAATCGCTTCTTTGATGGTGGTTCTCGACGCTTCGATCGTGAATATCGCATTACCTAGTGCCCAGAAGGCATTGCACATCTCGAACGCCAATCGACAATGGGTCGTCACAGCATATTCACTTGCATTCGGAAGCCTCTTGTTGCTCGGCGGTCGTATCGCTGACTTCGTCGGTCGCAAGAAGATCTTCATTATCGGATTGCTCGGATTCGCTGGAGCATCTGTGCTCGGCGGAATCTCATCCACCCAAGGCTTGCTCTTCGCTTCACGTGCTTTGCAGGGTGCGTTTGGTGCGCTGCTTGCGCCAGCGGCACTGTCGTTGATTAACGTTACCTTTACCGTGCCAAAAGAGCGCGCTCGCGCGTTTGGTGTGTATGGCGCCATTTCAGGCGGCGGCGCAGCCATTGGTCTGATTCTTGGCGGAACACTGACTGAATACGCTAACTGGCGTTGGTGCCTCTTTGTGAACGCTCCCATCGCGCTGATTGCAGTACTTCTTGCAATTCCTAACGTCAAGGAATCACATGCTGCGGGCGATCGTAGCTATGACATTCCTGGTGCGATCACAGTAACCCTCGGACTTGTATCGCTCGTATAAGGATTTAGCCAGGCGGCCAACCATTGCTGGGGTAATTCCTCCACGTATCGCTACTTCATCGTTGCTGGCGTATTGCTCGCT
>DAIPLA010000068.1:0-5360 GCA_036769465.1 Candidatus Nanopelagicaceae bacterium | reverse complement strand
GTTGATCCGCCAGCGAGAGCGCGGTGTTAATGACCGGCGCGGGTTTGTGGGTGAAGCGCGGGCGTGGCACGTAAGGCCGAGTGGGCACAGGGCGCGGTGTGTAAGGGCGATAGACGTAGGTGCGCGTGGGACGCGGCATGGGTGTTGGCGCCGTGCGATGGGCAGAGATGATGACGCGCCCCGTCGTGGGATCGGTGTACACCTGCACGCAGACCTGAGTGCTGCAATTCTCCGTAGCGCGCGCCGATACCAACGACGTAGATATAAACGCGACAAACATGACCACGACGACCAATTTCCTCACGAGGTCTCCACAATCCACCATACGCCGTGAATAGGTTGCAAAATGAAATCGGTCGGCGTCACCGCGCCGCTCCATTGTGTGGATACACCGGTGGCGCGGACGATGTGTGTGGCCTTCGACATCGCAATCACGACGCGCATTTCTATCTCACTCGCGCTATTCATGATTACCGAGATGCCAGTTATTCGATACGTCGCACCGATTAAATTCGCGGTTTTATATATTTGTTCGAAGGAGTCGGCGATTTTTAAGCACCCGCATCCCGATTGCGCCGCCATTCGAATGCCCAAGGTGTCGCCGGTTTTCGCCGCGACATTGAGCGCGTCCACATAGTTGATGACGGCAGACAACGCGGCGGAATCCACACCGACTGGGAGACTCGTGGAGACCGCCGGATTGTTCTGCATATCGCCGGGTACAAACCGAACTCCCTCAGCTCGTCCGCACCCGGTCTGCACAAGCAATAACGCGCATCCCGCCACGAGTGCGCACCACCGCCGAAGGTTCATGCATGCACTCTGGCGCGAAATCAAACATCATGAATGAAAGCCGCCTGCGGCTGTGGAGAAGTGAAAGGTGTGGGTAGAAAAAGTTACTTGCTGTATTGCTGGTGCAGACGGAGCAGGGACTCGCGCACTACGTCGGGATCATTGGTTCGCCAAAACGGTGGCATCGAATTCAACAAGATATTGCCATACGACTTATGAACAATCCGGCTGTCCAAGATAGCCACCACGCCGCGATCGTCGATGGAGCGAATTAAGCGGCCGGTTCCCTGCGCCAATAACAAAGCTGCCCGAGGTAACGAGACTTGTCGGAATCCGCTTCCGCCCGCTTCGTCGGCCTCCGCCGCGCGCGCCGCCATAACGGGTTCATCGGGGCGCGGGAATGGAATGCGATCGATCGCGACTAATGTGCACGCGGGTCCGGGCACATCGATTCCTTGCCAAAGTGAGAGCGTTCCAATAAGTATCGATGTGGGGTCGTCCGAGAATTTTTCTACGAGCGCGCCGACCGAATCGCCTCGGCGTTGGGTGATGACCTTGATCGGAAGTTCGGCCAAGACCTTGCGCAGGTATTCATCGGCCATTTCGACTCCGCGCCACGATGAGAACAACGCCAACGTTCGTCCACCAGCGGCGTCGATTAACTCCGCCAACTCTTCTAAAACTTCTTTGCTCGGACCGTCGCGGCCTGGTTCTGGCAGGTGCTTGGGCAGATACAACATTCCTTGATTAGCGAAATCAAAGGGCGACCCCACATCCAGCATCTGCACATTTGCTGGATCCACCGCGCCTTCTTCGAATTCTTCATCGTCGGCGTTTACGACAAAGCCGATGGATTTTGCGATCGCGTCAAAGCTCTTGCCCACTGACAAGGTTGCGCTGGTTGCGATGACGGGTGACTTGGTTAAAAGGTTTTCCCGTAGAACGCCCGAGACCGTAAGTGGCGCCAAATACAAAGTAGAGAAGGTGGGTTCGTACCACATCACTTGGTGCGCCTTGGATTTCATCATCTTGGTCGCGGTCTGCAGCACTTCGTTGACCGCACCCTTGCATCGCGCGCGTTCCGCGTTGCTGTCCGGATCGATGACCTCGCCGTCGGCGTTGATTAAAGATATGACGGCCTGCGCGGATTCTTTGACAGCGCGCAACGGCGCTTCTAAAGATGCGGGTACTTCCGGCAAGCGACCACCCTTGGATGGGTCGTTGCGGATGTCATCGCCAAAGTCCGCAAGCGCTTCGGCAAATTTGTCAGCGGCTTTTTGGAAGGCGACCGCGGCTTTGCCTGGCATATGTTTATTCGCCAACTTCGCGGCGCGTTCGACTCGGCCCGCGGTTAACTCTTCGGTGACCGCTTGTGTGGTGCGATCCATGAATTCGTGCGCTTCATCGAGGATGATGGCGTCGCGCTCGGGCAAGATGGGATGCGAGTCCACGATTTCAATCGCGAGCAAGGTGTGGTTGGTGACCACAACATCCGCGGTCTGCGCTTTGGCTTTTGCCGCTGCCGAGAAACATTGTGATCCAAAGGCGCAATCATCCTTGCCGACGCATTCGCGCCCCGATGTGGAATTCGCGAGCCAGACTCGTCGATCGACTTCGGGTGCGTCGTCCTTATCGCCGGAGACGCCCGGCTTCTGCGCCCAGTCACGCAATTTCTTCGCGTCTTTTTCCAGCGCGCCGATTTCCAACATGACTTCCATGTCGGGGTCATCTGGATTGCCGTTCATTTTCTGCAAGCACAAGTAATTGCCGACACCTTTGTAAACGGCAAAGGTCAGTTCGCGACCTAATTCCTTTTCGAGTGCGGGTTTGATGCGGGGCAAATCGCGTTCGACTAATTGGCGTTGTAAAGCCAAGGTTGCGGTTGCTACGAGAACTTTTTTGCCATGGACAAGTGCCGGCACGAGATAGGCCAATGATTTTCCAGTGCCTGTTCCCGCTTGAACCAATAAATGATGACGATCCGAGAGCGCGTTTGCGACAGCTTCGGCCATTTCAATTTGGCCGGTGCGTGGTTCTCCCCCGATTGCAGCAACAGCTGCATCCAGGGCCTTGCGCACGCTCGATGAACTCACGCGAGCATCATGCTGTATTCCGATAGAATATTCACATGACCCGCGCACTGTTGCTCGCATTTGTTACTTCAGTGGCAACAACGTTGGGCGGATTGTTAGCGCTGAAGGTAAAAGACCGCCTGCATTTGCTCTTGGGCCTTGCGGCGGGCTTGATGCTGGGCTTGGTTGGGTTCGACCTGATTCCCAATGTCTTCGCTGATAACACCAAGAAATTCGGTCATGTTCCAGTCGTTGCACTCATTCTTATTCTTGGATTTCTGCTTCTGCATATTGTGGAGAAGTCGGTTGCGACCCACGAGCCGCACGAATCCGATTACGGTCATGACCACGAACACAGCCATAAAGCCGGCAGCTGGGCTGCGGTCGCGATGGTCGGCCACGTCTTCGCTGACGGTCTGGGAATTGGCGCGGCATTCCGAGTCAGCTCATCGTTGGGTATCGCGGTATTCGTTGCGATTCTGGTCCACGCCTTTAGCGATGGCTTGAACACCGTCACATTCTTGATCAAAGAACATATGTGGACCAAGAAAGCGATCGGCCTATTGGGCTTTGATGCTGTCGGCCGGTTAAGCGGTGCTGCGGTTGGCTCCTATGCCGCCTTCAGCTCATCCACTATTTCGTTGTATCTGGCGCTCTTCGCTGGCTTCGTTATTTATCTCGCGACGTCACATATCTTGCCCGAGGCGCATGCCAAGCATTCTTCCCGCTGGACCATCGTTGCAACTGTGCTTGGTGTTCTAATTATGTGGGGCGTTGTCGCCGCTGGCGCTTAAATCTTCGCGCACCACCAAGAAAACTCCGACCAATAAGATTAGCCCGGCGACCGCTTGGATCAGCGAAATCTTCTGCGCGTAAAGCCCATATCCAACCAGCGCGGCGACCAATGGGTTCACAAATCCAAATGATGTGAGCACTGGACCGCTAACTCGGGACGAGATGCCGAGATAAGCAAAGTGCTGTGTCGCGAATGCGCAGGTTAGAAAGATGACGCCGCCGATTTGGTATTGGTGCCAATTAATCGCCGGGGAATGAAGAATTGGTCGGGCTAAGAAACACCCGGCTGATCCAATCGCGGTCTGCAACATGGTGGCTAGCAACAACGGATATCCGGGGTTAAAGGTGACCCAGACTTCAGTCGCGCCAAACCAAGCAAGCGTCGCAAAGAGTGCGGCCAAGACACCAGGTGTAGTGACGCGACCCGACGGTCCGCCCACAAGAAATCCCACTGCGATTGTTGCAATCACGACGCCCATCACGGCCATTCGATGCGGACGTCGACCAACAATCGCGCCAAAGATCGTTGCCATGGCTGGCAGTGTGCCAAAGAGCAGCGAGCTGATCGCGCCGGGAATTTTTGTGCTGGACCACGCTAATGCGCCAGCGCATGTTGGATTGAAGAGCAAGGAAGCAGCAAAGAGTGGAATTAACCCTTTATTCCAACGCAGATAACGAAACTGTTCTCGCTTAAAGAGCAGCAAAATAATGAAGAGAACGATGGAGCTGCCGAAGGCCCGATAAAAGACCAGATTCATGGGAGCGACGCTCTTGGTGACATTGCTCATCACCGGATAGATCGCACCGCCGACCGTCCACATCGCGACTACGCCAAGCCACACGAGAACTTTCTCGTATGAGGCTTTAGCGATCATGGTGCGAAGCGTTACTTGGCGTAGCGCAGTGGTGTGTTCGTGTCATCCTCATACAACTTGGCCGGAATGCACTCGCCCGCTTTGTCGCCGTAACGAGCGCGAGCGCGACGGTAAACCTGCTCGACCGCACCGCTGACTTCTAGCGGAACACCAACCGAACGGGCCAAATCACCAGCGAGCTTCAAATCCTTACAGGCCAAGGCCACCGCAAAGCCTTCGTCATAATCGCCATCACGCAACAACGGAATGATGTCGCGTTCCATGATGGTCGAATTTGCAGGCGATCCGACTAACGCGGTCCGCAACACCTCGAGATCAACGCCAGCCTTAACGCCAAGAACGAGCGCTTCGACAGATGCAACGAAGTAATCGAACCAGAGCATGTTCAGAACGAGCTTGACTGCATATCCGGTGCCGGACTTTCCACAGTTAAAGAATTTTGCAGGGTCGCCCATGATGTCAAAGAGTGGCTTTGCTTCAGCTAAGAGTTCTGGCTCGCCGCCAGCAAAGATCGAGAGTGTGCCCTTGTCTGCGCCAACTGACATACCTGCGACAGGTGCGTCGATAACACGGACGCTGGCATCCAGTGACTTCTTCACGAGCGCCGCGGTCTCTGGCACAGATGTAGACATATCAATCCACATTGAACCTGGCTTCATGGCCGCTGCTACACCACCAGCAATCATGCAGGCCTCAATAGATTGAGGGGTTGGCAGCATGGTGATCAAGAAGTCGGCACCGGTCACGCACTCAATCGCGTTCGCCGCGACTTTTGCGCCCGCTGCTGCAGGCTTTTTCAACGATTCGGTATTGAGGTCAAAGACCG
>DAIPLA010000067.1:0-5423 GCA_036769465.1 Candidatus Nanopelagicaceae bacterium | reverse complement strand
TTAATAGGTTCGAGCAAGCCAGTTTTGGTGTCATAAATGGCGCCCATGACCTTGATGTCGTTTGCGAGAAGCGGATAGGCCTCAATGCGAGTGATGTCACCAAGAAGAGCCGCGCGCTGATCCTTCACGGTGCGGATTTCAATTCCGCGAGTGTCGATTCCTGACTTTTCCTTAATCGCGGCGTGAACCTCGTGCTCTTCACCAGAGGCCATTTTGCAATCGGTGTGCGGCATTACCAAAATGCGATTGACGTTCAAGAGGTGAGTAGCGAGAACCAAGGTACGCAATACGTCCTCTGTTACTCGCGCGCCCGCGTTACGGAGAATCTTGGCGTCGCCCGCTTCCATCCCCACGATATGCAATGGATCAATACGAGAATCCATACAAGTAACGATCGCTAAACCCTTTTTGGCTTGACCGGTTAAATCCTGCGCTTTGAAAGATTGAGCAAATTCTTTATTAGCACTTAAGAGATCTGCGAAATTTTCCATACCTAAACTTTAGCGCGAAGTCGAAGATCGTGACTTGTCAGCAAGGTAGATACCGACCAGTACGACCACGGCGCCGATGAGTTGAATCGCATTGAAGCTTTCGGACAACCACCACCACGCGAAGATGCCGGCGAAGATTGGCTCCAACATTCCGATCACGCTGGAGGTGGAGGCGTTGAGACCCTTTAACCCGGTCAACACAAAGAAGTAGGGAACGACGGTGCCCATAACAATCACCCAAAGAATGAGCGCCCATCCCGGAAGATGATGACCAGCAAAGCGACCGTGCAGGTCGAGCTGCTTATTCATAAACGAGAACGGAAATGTCCACCACGGGAAGGCGACCGCAAAGCAAAGCGCAGATACGCCCAAGCCCCAGACCATCATGACCTGGCTGGAACGAACTTTTCCCAACTGCTCGCCGAAGAGGAAATAACACGTCATTGCAAAAGCGTCGAGCAAAGCAAAGAACAACCCCACGCCGTTAAGCGTCAGGCCCTTCCAGACCTGCGCCAGCATCACCAATCCCAACGTGCCCACCAGCAATCCCCACCACATCAGCGGCGAGACGTGTTTCTTGCGGACGAAGCGAAGCCACAACGAAATCCAAATCGGAGACGTGAATTCAATAATCAACGCGATGGAGACGTGTAATTTCGAAATTGAAATGAAATAGAAGGCCTGAACCGCGGCGATTCCGAATATTCCAAAAGCAATAAGTAACGGAAGTTCTTTCTTGGTGGCCTTCAGGGCTTTAGGTGAAGTCAGCAAGACATAAATCAACATCGCTAGAAATCCACCGGTGCAACGAATCTCGGTCAAGCGCCATGCGCTCATTCCACCTTCGAGAACCAGCTTTGCAACGACCCCGTTAAACCCGAAGGTCAGTGCGCCAATAGTCAGCGCAATTTCGGATCGAAATCGTGTGAGCACTCCCGAACTTTACTGGGTGTACTTAGAAAGCCGACTCAGGCAACTCCATCAGATCCCCGGTTTCAGCCGCGACAATCTTCTTTTCGGCTGTGATGTGCGGAAGAACAGTACGAACGAAGTATTTCGCGGCGGTGATTTTTCCGGTGTAGAAATCTGCATCGCGACCGGCGCTCGCCAGATTGCTTGTTGCGATCTCTGCCTGACGCAACAACAACCAGGCAATGATGACTTCTCCGACCGACATCAACAATCGCGTGGTGTGGAGACCAACTTTGTAAATCTCCTCCGCCTTCTCTTGCGATTCCATCGCGTGGCCAACCAAAGTGCCCATCATCTCGTTGACATCCGCGAGAGCTTTTCCGAGCGCTTCTTTCTCTTTAGCAAGCTCGCCACCACTGGCCGCGAATGCGCCGATTTCTTTACCGAGCAATCCAATAGCCCGTCCGCCATCCTTAACAATCTTCCGGAAGAAGAAGTCCAGACCTTGAATCGCGGTTGTGCCCTCATACAAGGTATCGATCTTTGCATCGCGAACGTATTGTTCGAGCGGCCAATCCTTGGTGAAGCCAGAACCACCAAATGTTTGTAGCGATTCGGTACCGAGTAATACCCATGACTTCTCGGAGCCATAACCCTTAACAACCGGCAACAACAGGTCGTTCAAAGCGGCTAAATCCTTTGCCTTTTCGGCATCGCCGGCCGCGGTGGCAAGTGCGATTCCATCTTGAATGGAAGCGGTGTAGAGAACCAGCGCGCGCATACCTTCGGAATACGCCTTCTGCACCATCAACGATCGGCGAACGTCAGGATGATGAATAATCGAAACGCGCGGTGATGACTTGTCGTTCATCACCTTCATGTCGCCGCCTTGAATACGCACCTTGGCGTATGAAAGGGCTTGCTGATATCCCGCGCTTAACGTTGCGATTGCCTTCGTACCCACCATCATGCGGGCAAATTCAATAACTTTGAACATCTGGAAGATGCCGTTGTGAACATCGCCTAAGAGATATCCAACCGCCGGCTCTTTCTCGCCCAAGTTCATCTCGCACGTAGCCGATGAATTAAGACCCATCTTGTGTTCAACATTGGTGACATAGATTCCGTTGCGACCCAATGGTGCGCCGGTCTTTTTATCAAAATGGAATTTAGGAATAAGGAAGAGGCTCAATCCCTTCGTTCCAGGACCTGCGCCTTCTGGGCGCGCGAGAACAAAGTGCATGATGTTCTCTTGCAGATCAGAATCACCAGAAGTGATGAATCGCTTGGTACCCGTGATGTGCCAGGTGCCATCGGGTTGTTGTACCGCCTTGCTGCGACCCGCGCCAACGTCGCTACCGGCTTCGGGTTCGGTCAAAATCATGGTCGCGCCCCATTCGCGATCGACCATAAACTTTGCAAACTTCTTTTGTTCCTCGGTGCCCAACATGTATGCAACATGAGCCATCGAAGCGCCGGTCGAATACAAGTGAACAGATGCGTTGGATCCAAGAACCATTTCGGCGATTGCCCAACGAACCGATGCAGGAATGACGGTGCCACCAAGTTCTTCTGGCGCATCGATTCGCCACCACTCGCCATCGATATATGAGCGATAGGACTTCTTTAAACTCTCGGGAAGTTTGACCGAACCGGTTGCTTTATCGAATTCAACGCCGCGGCGATCGGCGTCGACGAAGGATGCCGCTAAATCATTTTCAGATAAGCGCTTCACTTCTTCGAGCATGCCCATGACGGTGTCGCGGTCGAGCTCTTTATAAATGGACGAACCCAGTATCGACTCTCGACCCAAAAGATCGAAGAGGCAGAATTCGATATCGCGGAGATTGGCGGTGTAATGGTTCATAACCCAATAATGCTACTGACCAGTAACTTAATCAAGGGCTTTCCCAGGCGCTGAAACGATAAGGTTTCAGGGTGCTAATCAGTGATCGCGATATTAAGGCCGAAATCGATGCGGGCCGCGTAAAGGTCGAACCTTTCGAGCCGGCGATGATCCAACCCTCGAGCGTCGACGTCCGCCTGGACCGTTTCTTCCGCGTCTTCGAGAACCACAAGTATTCGGTCATCGATCCTTCGATTGAACAACCCGATCTGACCCGCGAGGTCGAAGTCGGCCCCGACGAAGATTTCATTCTGCACCCAGGCGAATTCGTCTTGGCGAGCACCTACGAAGTGATCACGCTTCCGGATGACATCGCCGGTCGCCTTGAAGGCAAGTCGTCGCTCGGTCGGTTGGGATTGCTCACGCACTCCACCGCAGGATTTATTGATCCGGGATTTTCCGGCCACATCACTCTAGAACTTTCTAACGTTGCCAACCTGCCAGTGAAGCTTTATCCCGGCATGAAAATCGGTCAACTCTGTCTCATCAAACTCTCATCACCAGCCGAGCATCCTTACGGCTCCGCGGTTTATGGTTCTCGATATCAAGGCCAACGTGGACCAACGCCAAGCAAGTCGTGGCTGAACTTTCACAAATCAAAAATTAAGTAATTAACTTAATAGCACGTCCATTTAGGGGGAGTCATGACTACCACCATCGTAATTGTCGCTGTATTAGCGCTCATCGTTCTTTTCTTTGTCGGTGGTTATAACCGACTCATACGTTTGAACGTTTCGGTTGACGAAGCCTTCTCGCAAATTGAAGTTCAACTCAAGCGCCGTTCGGATTTAATCCCTAACTTGGTCGAGACCGTAAAGGGATACGCCGCGCACGAAAAGAGCACGCTCGACGCTGTCGTTGCGGCACGCGCAAAATCAACGACCGCGACCACCGTTGCAGATGTCGCAGCCGCTGACGGTGCTGTAACACAAGCACTTCGTGGATTGTTGGCTGTCACCGAGGCGTATCCAGATCTCAAGGCGTCGGCTAACTTCTTATCGCTTCAGGAAGAGCTCGGCACCACCGAAAACAAAGTTTCGTTTGCACGCCAGTTCTATAACGACAATGTTCGCGCGCTTAATCAAGCGGTGAAAACCTTCCCGGGCACGCTCTTTGCGGGAATGGCAAAGGTGGGCGCTCGCGAGTTTTATGTGGTGGATGACCCACAGAATCGTCAGGCACCAAACGTAAAGTTCTAAGTAATGAGCACCATTAACTTTCGATCGCTTCAACGCGCCAATCAACGCAAAACGGTCGGCCTGTTGGCTGGCATGGCGGTTTTGATCACCGTTGTTGTCTATGCCGTACTCACTTACTTTGGCAAGGGCGGAATCGGAATCGTGCCGATTGCATTCGCGGTAGCGATGCTGATGGTCTGGGGTTCGTATTACTCGTCCGACACGTTGGTGATGACGATGACCGGCGCGAAAGTCTTGGATTATGACGATAATCCAAAACTCTTTGATTTAGTTCAGGAGATGACGATTGCCAGCGGCATACAAATGCCTAAGGTCGCGGTCGTTGAAGACAGCGCGCCGAATGCATTTGCAACCGGACGAAACGAAAACCACGCGGTTATTGCCTTTACCACCGGCATCTTGGATGTCATGGATCGCGAAGAATTGCAGGGTGTTATCGCGCACGAAATGGCGCACGTAAAAAATCGCGACACCTTAGTTTCGGCAATCGCCGCCACTACCGCGGGAGCAATTGCGATGTTGAGCGACATGTTGATGCGCGTTATGTGGTTTACCGGCTCAGGTCGTGATCGCGAAAACAACGACAACGGCGGTAACCCATTGGCGATGATTGCTTCGCTGGTCGTCATACTTCTCGCCCCGCTTGCTGCAGTATTGCTTCGTTCGGCAATTTCACGGCGCCGCGAGGCCTTGGCCGATGCAACCGCTGTGGCGTTCACCCGTAACCCGGCCGGATTGCGTCAAGCGCTTGAAGTCTTGCAACGAGATACAACAGTTGTTCACCAACGATCCACCGCGGTTGCGCACGTCTGGATTGAATCGCCGCTGGATTCATCCTCTGTTTCGAAACTTTTTGCTACCCACCCACCGCTTGAAGAGCGCATCGCGCTATTACGTCAGATGGAAGCTAATCCG
>DAIPLA010000006.1:20093-27743 GCA_036769465.1 Candidatus Nanopelagicaceae bacterium | reverse complement strand
TTATCTTTAACGAAGGCTTCGCCGCCGGAATATGGCTCGGCCATATTGGTGAAGCGAGCAATGTGAAGTTGTGCCGTGACGGCGATCGTGCGTGTTGGTCCGTTACGGTGCTTTACAACCATGAGATCCGCTTCGCCTTGGCGCACTTGTGAGTCATACATATCTTCTCGGTGAAGCAAGATAACAACGTCAGCGTCCTGTTCAATCGAACCGGATTCACGAAGGTCAGAGAGTTGTGGCTTCTTATCAGCACGTTGCTCCGGCGTACGGTTGAGCTGAGAGATAGCGATAACCGGAACATTGAGTTCCTTCGCCAGTAGCTTGAGGCTACGTGAAAACTCGGAGACTTCCTGTTGGCGGCTCTCTACCTTTTTGCCAGATGACATCAGCTGGAGGTAGTCGATGATGACGAGCTTGAGATCGTTGCGCTGCTTGAGGCGACGAGCCTTAGCGCGAATTTCCATCATTGAGAGATTCGCTGAATCATCGATAAACAGTGGCGCGTTGGAAATTTCGCCCATGCGCTTTGCGAGGCGACCCCACTCAGCGTCATTCAGTGCGCCGGTACGAATGCTCTGAAGGCCGACCTGCGCCTCGGCAGACAACATACGCATCGTGATTTCTGATGAGCTCATTTCAAGCGAGAAGATAACAACGGCTTGGTTATCGTGAATTGCCGCTTGGCGCGCGATATCAAGGCCAAGCGTTGACTTACCAACAGCAGGACGCGCAGCAAGAACAATCATGTTGCCGGCCTGGAATCCGTTAGTCAGATTATCCAGATCCTTAAATCCGGTCATGATTCCTTCTTCGCCAACACCAGTTGAGTTCTTCTCAATCTGATCCAACGCGTCCGGTAATAATTCGGCAAGGCGAACATAATCTTCTGATGCACGGCGCTCTGTGACGTCGTAGACCTCTTGTTGCGCTGCATCTACTGCGTCATCAACTTCGCCCTCTTGCGAATAACCTAGTTGAACAATCTTTGTGCCCGCTTCGACCAAGCGACGCATAATCGCGTGATCGCGAACAATCTTCGCATAGTAACCAGCGTTGGCTGCCGTCGGTACGGAAGAAATAAGTGTGTGCAAATATGGAGCGCCACCGGCACGAGCGATATCGCCACGTTTAGTGAGTTCAGAAGAAACGGTGACTGGGTCTACTGGTTCGCCGCGACCGTAGAGGTCAAGAATTGCATCGTAGATAAGTTCGTGCGCAGGGCGATAGAAATCGCGCTCACGAATAATTTCAACAACATCTGCGATTGCTTCCTTGGACAGCAACATTCCGCCAAGAACAGATTGCTCCGCAATCAGATCTTGTGGTGGCGTGCGCTCGAACTCAACGCCGACTGGTTGCGCCTGCGGATTTCTATTCGGGAGTTCGGAGATGCTCATGGGTGAATCTTCTCAACCCCCACTGACATTGAAAGTTCTATGTGGGCAAGGTGTGCAGAACGTGTGTATAGGTGTGGACGATGTGTGTATAACTGTGGATGGATATGTGGATAGCCCGCGTGGCCACGCTCTAAATCTGGGGATAAAGATTTTCGAGAGCGTCTCATTATGTGGCGGCGAGGGTTTTGAGCAATAAACCTGGCCAGCAAAAAAGGCCCCCGATTTCTCGGGGGCCTTTTTGAGTGAATTACTTACGCAGCTACGACAGTCACGGAGATGTTTGCAACGACCTGCGAGATCAAAGAGATCTTCGCTGGGTACTTGCCAACCAACTTGATGTGGCCTGCGAGCTTGATGTGGTGGCGATCGATATCCACGCCGGTTGCTGACTTAATAGCCGCAACGATGTCCTTATCGGTGACGGAACCGAAGAGGTGACCGGTGGAACCAACCTTTGCCTTCACAACAATCTCAGCTGCTTCGAGCTTCGCCTTGATCTCCTTGGCGTGATCGAGAGACTGAATTTCGCGAGCTGAACGAGCACGACGAATGCCTTCGATCTGCTTCTCGCCACCCTCTGACCAAGCGATTGCCTGGTGGTTAGGGAGGAGGAAGTTACGGGCATAGCCGTCCTTTACGGTGACAACATCGCCTGCAGTACCAAGACCGGCTACTTCACGAGTAAGAATCAATTTCATGATGCGCCCTCCTTAGCGAGCCGTTGAGGTGTAAGGCAAAAGCGCCATTTCGCGGGAGTTCTTTACCGCGGCAGCAATTGCACGTTGATGTTGGGTGCAAGCACCGGTGACGCGACGAGCACGAATCTTGCCGCGGTCAGAGATGTACTTGCGAAGGGTGTTGAGGTCCTTGTAATCAATGTACGTGACCTTGTCACGGCAGAAAGAACATGGCTTCTTCTTAAACTTCTTCATTGCAGCCGCTGACATCTTGCCAACTTTTGGCTTTGGCTTCAGCGTCTTGTTATTTCTTGCGCCCACTGTGGTGCTCCTTTTTAGGGTGCCCCGTTACTTATTCAGTAACAGGAATGGTTGGTTAATTAGAACGGAGGTTGATCGTCGGTTCCGGCTGAAGACCAGCCGCCGCCGACCGGCGCTGCCGACCATGGGTCGTCAGAGCTTGCAGTTTCGACAGGTGCAGAGAAGTTTCCTGAGCCAGCGCCACGGTTCATCTTGGTGACCTTTGCGGTTGCGTTGCGAAGTGATGGACCTACTTCATCAACCTCAACCTCAAATACGGTGCGCTTTTCGCCTTCTTTGGTCTCGTATGAGCGTTGCTTCAAACGACCAGAAACAATGACGCGCATTCCGCGAGTCAAAGATTCTGCAACGTTCTCGGCTGCCTGACGCCAAATCTGGCACGAAAGAAAGAGGCTATCGCCATCTTTCCACTCGTTGGTGGCCTTATCTAAATAACGCGGAGTCGAAGCGACCGTGAACTTTGCGACCGCAGCACCTGATGGTGTGAAGCGCAGTTCAGGATCGTTAACGAGGTTACCGATCATGGTGATGTTGGTATCTCCTGCTGCCATTTTCTTCTCTTTTCTCTATCTCTACTTTTCGATGCTTATGGAAGTTAGTTGTTATTCAGGACGGACGACTTTGGTACGAAGCACAGCTTCGTTCAAATTTAATTGACGGTCGAGTTCCTTGATCGCTTCTGGACCACAGTGCATATCTGCGACAGCGTAAATACCTTCGGACTTCTTATTGATTTCGAAGGTCATACGGCGGCGGCCCCAAATGTCGAGCTTGTCGACGGTTCCACCACTGTCTTTGATGATCTTGAGATAAGTCTCAAGGCTTGGTGCGACTGTGCGCTCTTCAAGTTCAGGATCAAGAATGACCATGAGTTCGTAATGACGCATGCGTTAACCCCACCTCCTCTGGACTAAAGCGGCCACGGTATTTCCGCGGCAGGAGGGTTAAAAACCTTCGGCGGAAACCCACGGCGTGAGCTCCAATGAAGGAAGGCTAAGCGTAACCCCCGACACGGCGTGGCGAAAAATCAGGGTTCTGTGGGCTCTCGCCAGCTGTGGAAGAGCCGATTTCACGCTCATCCGAGCCTGAGTGTGGGCGGGAAATCCACCAGCAGAAGTACCCCAGAGCTGCGATTCGTACCAACGCGGCGACCGCATACCAATGCGCCGGCAATCCAAACTTGGCACCCTCGAAACCAGCGAAGTACTCCCAAATCGCCATGTGATACAAGAGTTCTGCGCCCTGCCAAATCCAAAATGCAGCCCGATCTTTTCTATCGCGCAGCGCCAACACAGCCAACGGTGTTAACCACAATATGTATTGCGGCGAATAAACCTTGCTGGCGGTGACAAAAATCGCGACGATAAAAAACGCGGATGACGCGAGCGAAGGCACACGTTCTTGCTTCAAGAAATACAAGACGTAGCCCGTGGCTCCAATAAGAAAGAGAAGTATCGAATCGAGATTGAGATGTGGGACGTTATATCCAAAGACCGAGAGCGCATGCCACAACGAACCCCAATCCGGGCCGCGATCGGAATTCAGTTTGAAGAATCGCCACCAACCGGTTCGATCCGTAATGGCAAAAGGCGCATTAATAAGAACGGTGCTGCCGATCGCAATCCCTAAATATTTCAAGAGATTATTGAATTGGTGTCGCCGCAACAAAATGAGCGCAATGGGTAAGAGCAGAACAATCGGGAAAAACTTCGTCGCGGTCGCCACGCCAAGCAGCAACGCACCTATCTCGTACCGCTCTCTATCAAAATAATAAATTGCGGCGATCGCCGGTAATACCGCCCACAAATCCCAATTGATATAGAGCGATGCAACCACGGCCGGCGCGACCGCGCCCAAATACCAAAGATCCGGATTCATCTTGCGCAAAAGAATTATGGACCCGATAAACAAGAGCGCGATAAGTAGCGCGTTAACGTCGAAATAATTTCGGTACTCGTTCGCATTATGCGCGACCAAATACGACGTACCCCACATCACCATCGCGGTGCCGGGTGGATACTCCACTGAATTGGTTGCGCTGGCGTATGGCCAGGTATGCGTGGTTAATCCTCGCGCGCTAAATAGCGCGGGTAAATCTGAATAACACGCGTGAACATATTGCCCCGGAACACCCCAGCCAGAATTTCGGCAATGATCAAACTTTGCGAACGAGACCAACGAGGCGAGCACCGCGACAATAAGCGCGGTTTTGGTCGCGAACTTCATATCCGCTTACTTCTTTTTGGTTTTAGGCGTCGTACCAATCTTCAGCGGCGTACGCGTAGGGGTTGGCGAAGCGGTAATCGCCAAAGCTGGATCAAGTGTCGGAATCGCACCGACGAATGATTGCGCTGCGGTTCCACCGATATTTGCTGGTGGTGGGAAATCAACCACGGGTTGTTTCGCGAGTGCCGCCTTGGTGTACAACTCCCAAATTTTTGCAGGGAAAGTTCCGCCCGTTACCGATGGAACTCCGCCCAAACCATTCAACGAGAGCGTTGCATCGTTACGGAACATGCCAACCGTTGTCGCCATTTGTGGTGTGTATCCGTTAAACCATGCCGACGCATTGTTTGTTGTGGTTCCAGTCTTACCCGCGCTTGGCCGACCAAGTCCAGCCACCGATTGAGATGCGGTTCCATATTGTGTAACCGCCTGCAGCGCGGTCGTTAGATCCGCCATTACATCCGGTTGAAACACTTGTTGCGCCTGAACGCTCGCTTGATACAGCACGCCACTGTTATTACCAATCACTTCTTTAATAATGTACGGCTTGGCGTAAATGCCTTGTGCGGCGAAGGTCGCATACGCGCCAGCTAAATCAATAACGTGTGGGCTTGCCACGCCAAGCGAAATAGAAGGGGTTGCAAGCAAGGCAACGCTGTTTGGAATTCCGGCGCGACGAGCAACATCCATGACCTTATCTGGGCCGGCCTTAATTCCAAGTGGCACATAAATGGTATTTACCGATTCGGCGGTGGCCTTGATCAGACTGATGTTGCCATACTGCTCTTGGTTGTAATTAAAAACCGGATACGGCTTCCCGTTATCATCAAACACTTGTGGCGAAGCGCCATTCCATACTGACGAGAGTGGGATACCTGCTTCCAGAGCCGCAACCAACGTGAACGGCTTAAACGACGATCCCGCTTGTGCAATAGCCTGCGTCGCGCCGTTGAGTTGGCTGACCAAATAATCTTTACCGCCATACAGAGCGAGAATTTCACCACTGCCTGGGCGAATTGAAACTAATCCAATACGTAAATCAGGAATCTTCGTCGTGTCCGGCAAGCCCTTGTTGACCGCATCAATCGCCGCTTGTTCCGCTGTCTTATCGATGGTGGTCTTAATAACGTAACCACCGGTTTGTAATTGTTGATCGCTAAAACCAAGGTTTGCTAATTCGTGTTCGACCCACGAAACAACGTATCCGCGCGGACCGGAAAGCGTGCCAGCGGTCACGTGTGGAGCAAGGGTTGGGAATTTAATTCGTGCGCGTTGCGCCGGGGTAATCCATTTGGCTTTGACCATTTGATCAAGTACGTACGCCCAACGATTATGCAAACGAAGGTCATTAGCCGCGCCGTAGAACGGGTCGTAATATCCCGGACCGTTGAGCACCGAGGCCAAAACAGCCGCCTGCGAAATATTGAGCTGATCAACCGTGCGGTTGAAATACACCTGCGATGCGGTCTGAATTCCATACGATCCGCGGCCAAAATAAATTGTGTTCAAATAGTTTTCAAGGATTTGATCCTTAGACATCTGTCCTTGCAATTTCATCGCAATCACAATCTCTTTAATCTTTCGAGAGATAGTTTGGCCAGAGTTTAAAAACGCCGTCTTTGCATATTGCTGAGTAATAGTCGATCCGCCTTGCAATGAGCCGCCACGCAAATCGTTAAAGATTGCGCGCGCCATTCCAGTCGGGCTGACCGCCGACTCGTTATAAAAATTACGGTCCTCCGCCGCCAAAACCGCACGACGAACCTGCAATGGAATATCCGCTAACTTAACAATCTGTCGGTTCTCGGCTCCGATGCGACCAATCTCGCTGCCGTCGGCGTATTGAATGATGGTGGATTGGCTATTAACAAAAGCCTTGGGATCTGGAATCGAGACCGTGAAGTATGCGTAGGTAAATGCCAGTACTCCGAGAATGAATCCGCCGCCGATACCAAAAATGGCGATGCGAGTGGCATAAAGCTTGAGCGATTCCTTATCCCAACTGAGTTTTGGTGCTCGAAGCGCGGCCATGGTTTAAGGCTACCGTCTGCCGCGCGGCGTGTACCAAGCCTTGGTCCTGCCCACCGGACGTTTCCCGTCTGTCTTGAGCGTGCTCGGCTTTGCTTCGGTCTGCTTCACCAAACGCTCATGCTTCTTTATATAAGTTGCATCGAAATCATCGTCTTCAAGTGTGTGCTGGCGTCGTGGCGCTTTTCGCTCTTTTCCATCGCCTAATAAATAGGAATAAATAAGGTGGTTCCACCCGCAGTCCAGACATATCTCTACGGTGTAGACCCGAAATTCGCCGAACTCATTCTCCATCTCTTCCAACTCGGGCAGAGTCTTAATGCGTCCTGAATATTGACCGAGTTGATCTCCGAAGACATATCGCAATTCGCGGACCGGACCACGCGCGCAGACCGGGCACTCTCGATTGGTGAGGTCGCCGTGATACTCCGCGCCACGACGGAGATAAGGATCGGCGTCGCACGCATCCATCGCCGAAGCCGCGCCGCGTTGAATTGCCATCAAAGTCGCGCGCCGATCGAGTGAATAATCGATTTCATCCCGACGTGACCACATAATGGATAAGAATAAACCTTCCGAGATAACTACGCTCGGCTCGTGAACAAGTTCCGTACTTTGCTGGCCACGCGATGGTGGGGTCAGGTAACGGATGGAATCTTTCAATCGGCGTTGGCCTCATTCGTTTTATTCTCACCCGAACGCCAACCGAACGCGGTCGCCGCGGCCGTCGCATTCAGCGTCGTCCTCTTGCCGTATTCGGTGGTGGGACCTTTTGCTGGAATATTTTTGGATCGTTTTAGTCGCCAACGTATCGTCGTCATCTCGAATATTGCGCGCGCGCTGGTCCTACTTATTATCGCGATTCTGATTAAGAGCGGGTCGACTGGTTTACTTCTGACACTCTTTGTTCTCGTTGCCTTTGGAATCAACCGGTTAATTCTCGCCGGCCTATCTGCGGGTTTGCCTCTTGTCATCGAACGCAGTCGGTTAATCGGTGCAAA
>DAIPLA010000006.1:16743-19993 GCA_036769465.1 Candidatus Nanopelagicaceae bacterium | reverse complement strand
AGTCCATTTTTTGTCATTCGATTTGGTCGGCACACGTGGATTCGGATTTCGCTCGTCGCCGCGATTCCATTCCTTATTCTCTTCGCAATCTTTGGCCACGAATGGTTATTGATTACCACCGCATTCTTCGTGGGTCTCTTTGGCCAATCAGTGAAAGTCACAAACGACGCGCTGGTGCAATCGCGAATCGACGATGAATATCGCGGGCGAACATTCGCCTTTTATGACGTGGTGGTCAACGCCGCAATCGTTGCTGGCGCTCTCATCGCGGCTGCGATCCTGCCGAAATCTGGCATCTCCCACGTATTACCTATTGCGATGTCGGTTGTTTATGCCGTGACGACGCTCTGGTTACTGCGGACTAAGCGTTTTTATTCGCTTCCCACCACTTAAGGAGTTCCGCCGTGGCGCGCTCGTCGCCCAGCGGTCCTTGATCCAAGCGCAAATCCAATAAGTATTGATAGGCCCTACCGACCAATGGTGAAGGGGAAATTCCAAGAATCTTCATGATGGCTCCGCCATCCAAATCCGGCCTAATTTTGTTTAACTCTTCTTGCGCCATCAGTTCGGCGATCCGCTTCTCCAGCGAGTCATACGAAGCGGCAAGCGCGGCGGCCTTACGTTGATTGCGAGTAGTGCAATCGGCGCGGGTTAAAACGTGAAGATGCTCGAGCAAATGATCAGCATCTCGAACATAACGGCGTACCGCTGAATCGGTCCATTCACCGCTGCCATAACCATGAAAACGGAGGTGCAGAAATACCAATTGGGTCACGTCAGCAATAATCTCGTTACTGAATCGCAACGCCTTCAAGCGCTCCTTGGTCATGCGCGATCCGACAACTTCGTGGTGATGAAACGAGACTCCGCCACCTGGAATTAATTCGCGCGTCTTGGGCTTTCCAATGTCGTGCAACAAAGCGGCAAGTCGAATGACAAGGTTTGGCCCACCGAGTCGATCTTCATGTTGAATCGCTTGTTCCAAGACCGTCAGCGTATGTTCGTACACATCTTTGTGGTGGTGATGCTCATCAATTTCCAACCGAAGCTTTGGTAACTCGGGTAAGACCAAATCAGCCAATCCAGATTCAACAAGTATTAATAATCCTAGGCGCGGATTGTTGGACATTATTATTTTCGTAAATTCATCTCGAACTCGTTCGGCCGAAATAATGGTGATGCGGTTCGCCATTTCTTTCATCGCGGTTGCGACTTCTGGATCAATCTCAAAATTTAGTTGTGCGGCAAAACGAGCAGCACGCATCATTCGCAACGGATCATCAGAAAACGAGTCGGTGGCTTTTCCGGGTGTGCGCAACACCTTCCGAGCCAAATCGCTAATTCCATCATGCAAATCGATAAAGGTTGGGGGTTGTGTTGTTAGCTCCAGCGCCATCGCGTTGACCGTGAAGTCACGGCGCAACAAATCACCTTCGATGGAGTCACCAAAATCAACATCTGGTTTGCGGCTATCGGGGTCATAACTTTCACTGCGATATGTCGTGACTTCGACGGTAATCTCGCCAACTTTTGCGGCGATGGTGCCGAACGCTGCGCCGGTATCCCAGATTGCATCCGCCCATTTCTTGAGAATTTTCTTACTGTCTTCTGGGCGCGCATTGGTCGTGAAATCTAAATCGTTTCCCAGGCGACCAAGAATGGCATCGCGAACCGGGCCGCCAACCAACGCCAGAGTAAAACCCGCTTGTGAATATAGATTTGCGAGCTCAGCGGCGATCGGAGCGCGAGCGGAGAGCTCTGCCATCGCAATATCAATCGCGATTGAACGCGGATCTAGCTCTGTCACAACAGGTAAGGCTAGTCCTTTACATGAGCGAGTACCCTTATCCCATGACCACGGCACCTGGTGCGGGTGGCGAAGCTAAACGGAAAAAACGTCGTAGACGTCGTCCGGGGGGCCCACACTCACCACAAAATTCTTCACGTCCTGCGGCTGGCACCGATGCCTCCGCTGGTACCGCTAAAAAAACCACGCCACAAAAGCCACATCGCCCTGCCAAATATCCCAAACGAGTTGATGAAGTAAGCGCGGGCGGACTCGTCATCGATACTTCTGGCACAAAAGGATTATTGATTGGTCGACGCGATCTTAAAGATGTAAAGCAGGAACGTTTGCTCTGGTCGCTACCAAAAGGCCATATCGAAGCCGGCGAAACTCCGGAACAAGCGGCGATCCGCGAGGTTGCGGAAGAGACCGGAATTACTAGCGAGATTACCAAGGCGCTCGGCGTTATTGATTTTTGGTTTATGGCGGGCGGAAAAAGAATTCATAAGACCGTGCATCACTATTTATTCCGTGAGGTCAGCGGAACTTTGACCCCGCAAATTACCGAAGTGGACGATGTCGGTTGGTTCCCGCTGGAAGAGATTGTTGAAAAATTAGCGTACCCAGATGAGAAGAAGTTGATCGCCAAAGCGGGCGAGTTAAAAGCATGAATCGTTTCCGCGCACTTCTTCTGACCTCATCGCTGGTCGTCGCGTCGATCTTTATTTCGCCAGCGGCTCACGCCGGAACCATCATCACCATTAGCGCACCGACCCATCGCGAGCTCGACGGAAAGTTTCTCGATGATCAACTCGCAACCGATATGGCCTATGGCGGCTCGCTCGGCAGATTGGTTTTCACTCCGCCGCGCGGATTGCGAATCTGGGAGATTGATCCAGCGTTGGTCGACGACGCACAGGCAATGGCCGCTGGGTATCAGTTGGTGGACGGAACGCAAGGCGTCGGCGCAGGCGTTGCAAAAACCTGGCTCAATCAATTACGCGCAATCACTGTTGGTGATCAGATTATTGCTTTGCCGTATGGCTCTCCATCCGGATACTGGATTCAAAACCTGGTGCCGCACGATGCGAAATATTTCTTAGATATCAGCGCAAACAAATTACAAACGTTCTTTAACGAACCCGTTACTCCTTCAGCCGACTATCCGAGCGCTAGTACATTCACGCTATCAGGCACCGAAAAGCAGTCATTCAAGGATTTAGAAAATACGCTTTTACTGACTGGTGATTTTATGGCCGCCGGTGAATTACAAAACTACAAATTGCGAATCGGTGCGATTCTTAATCCAGATTTGGATAGCGCTCGCCGAGCCTTTCTGGGCCGCGACAATCAGTCGACATCATTTAATCTCATGAAAAAGATTCACCTTTCGAACGGCCGATTCACGATTTCTACATCCCATCAAAATCTGCCGATCACGGTTTCCAATGATTTTGATGGTCC
>DAIPLA010000006.1:3156-16643 GCA_036769465.1 Candidatus Nanopelagicaceae bacterium | reverse complement strand
TGGTGCGAGCTTTTGCAACCGAATACGTTGGCCGACCAGAGTTTCACCTGACCGTCGCCTTTATGCGTTATTGCTTACCGCAGATTCTTTTCATGGGTTTGTTCGCGCTCTACAGCCAGATTGCGAATGCGAAAGAACGATTCGGGCCGATGATGTGGGCGCCCGTGCTCAACAACGTGATTGCTGGGGCGGTCTTTATCTTCTTCTTGAAGGATGCTCACAAAATTTCAGTGGGAACCATCTCCTCATCAACCGTCGCGTGGTTGGGTCTAGGAACCACCGCCGGGTGGGTCGCGCAGGCCCTGATTTTGATTCCGGTAGTCCGCAAGACCGGCATCAAGATTTCGCCGCGGTTTGACTGGCGCGATTCCGAAATGAAGAAGTCATTACATCTTGCTTCGTGGACCTTGCTCTTCGCTGCGATCTCGCAGATCAGTTATTTAATTACTGTGAATCTCTCGACTCGCGCCGCGGTTCAAGCCGCGAAGGCGGGCATCACTACCGGTGTTGGTTTTAGTCCATACAACAACGCGCTCTTTGTATTTATTTTGCCGCACTCGGTTGTGACGTTATCGATAGTGACCGCTTTGCTGCCGCAGATTTCCGCGATGGCGCAGGCGCGCAATCCGCACTTGGTTCATGATCAACTCGTTCGCGCCATGAGATTGGTCGGTGTAATTACCGTCCCGAGCTCGGTTGCGTTCTTTCTCTATGGACCGATAATTTCGCGCGCTCTATTCCATGGAATTCCGGATGGCGACGCCCAATACATCGGCAAGGTCCTGGCGGCGATGGGATTGGGGCTAATGCCCATGAGCATCAACTTGATAGCGCTTCGCGGATTAAACGCCTATGAAAACGTTAAGTCCCAGGTCTGGTCCAACCTCGTGATGAACGTTATTGGCTCGTTGTTATGCGTCGTGGCTGCAGTGGAGTTGAAGCCGCGCTGGGTCACGGTTGGTTTGGGTGGTGCGCTGGCCTTCAGCTATTTCGTTGGTGCATGGATCACCATCCGCGCGCTTCGCAGATTTGAGATTCATATCAATATTCGTGAGGTGGTTGGTTTTTATGCCAAGTTATTTGGCATCTCGTTTCTTGTGGGATTCCCGTTGCATATTTCGCAGCGCCATTTGCCGGGCGGGAATATCTTCAAGCTGGTCGAGGTTCTAGGGGTTAGCGGAATTGGTTACTTGGTACTCGCAAAGCTCTTGCGAATAACTGAAGTCACTGGTGTCCTCCAGCTCCTGCCATTCAAGAAAAGATAAGGTTGCCAAATGGATGAAATTCACGAACTTGTCATAGTTGGCTCAGGTCCGGCTGGATACACCGCTGCGATTTATGCGGCCCGCGCTGAGTTGAAGCCGATTGTGTACGAAGGTTCCGTGACCGCTGGTGGTGCGTTGATGAACACCACCGAAGTAGAAAATTTCCCAGGCTTCCCGACCGGCATCATGGGTCCGGACTTGATGGATAACCTGCGCAATCAGGCGAAGCGATTTGGCGCCAATTTAATAACCGATGACATTGTCGAAATGAAATTAGATGGCGATGTAAAGACGCTGGTCGACGGATCAGGAAATACCCTTAAGGCCAAGGCGGTCATCTTGGCGATGGGATCTGCGTACAAGGAGATTGGCTTAGAAAATGAGAAGCGGTTATCTGGCCGCGGCGTCTCATGGTGCGCGACCTGCGATGGTTTCTTCTTCAGAGAGAAGGAGATTGCGGTTGTTGGCGGTGGCGACTCCGCTGTTGAAGAAGCAACCTTCCTGACAAAGTTTGCGACAAAGGTCTATTTGATTCACCGTCGCGATTCGCTTCGTGCATCAAAAATCATGGCGGAACGCGCGGCTTCCAATCCAAAGATTGAATTTGTTTGGAATACCGAGGTCATCGATGTTTTGGGCGGCGACAACATGACTGGCCTGAAACTACGCAACACCGTTACCGGCGAAGAGTCAGAGAAAGATTTGAGTGGACTCTTTGTCGCCATTGGCCACTTGCCTCGCAGCGAGCTGGTTGTTGGACAGGTCGACGTCGACGATGAGAAGTACGTGAAGGTTGAGGGTCGCTCGACCCGCACCAACCTCAAGGGAGTATTCGCCTGCGGAGACTTGGTGGACCACACCTATCGCCAAGCGATCACCGCCGCGGGTTCCGGCTGCCAGGCCGCGCTCGACGCCGAGCGTTTCTTGTCAGGACACCACTAAGCTTCAAAACTAGAATTACCGATATTAAAGAACTTACTATCACCCGAAAAAGAATCGAATCGAGGAAGTTATGAGCGCAGCACAACCAGTAACAGCCGCAACTTTTGATGAAGTTGTCTTGAAGAGTTCAACCCCTGTACTCGTTGATTTCTGGGCAGAGTGGTGTGGTCCATGCCGCCAAGTGGCTCCAATCTTGGATGAGATTGCGGCAGAAAACGCGGGCATCAAGATTGTTAAGTTGAATACCGATGAAGAAGCATCTATCGCGATGAAGTACGGCATCACATCAATCCCAACGTTGAACGTTTACGTCAACGGTGAAGTCGTGAAGAGCATCATCGGCGCAAAGCCAAAGCCAGCACTTCTTAAAGAACTCGCTGACTTCATTTAAAGCGCGGTAGTACACCGTTATGTCGCAGGACGACGTTGGGGCGTTTGCATCCAACACGCTCTCTCGATTGGGCTTTCTCGTCGGCGACGCAACCCTTGAATCTGCAATCCGTGCCTTTCAACAGTCGCGCGGATTAAGCGCGGACGGCGAACTTTCACCGATCACCATGCGCACCTTGGAAGAGGCGCGTTGGCGATTGGGCGATCGCGTTCTCAACATCAAAACCGATGGCTTAATGCGCGGCGATGATGTTGCGGCGTTGCAGAACCGATTAAGCGAAATGGGTTTTAACTGCGGCAAGGTCGATGGCATCTTTGGCGCGATGACAGAAAACGCAGTAAAAGAATTTCAGAAGTCGGCCGGCGTTAAGGCCGATGGCACATGCGGTCCCGCAACCGTTATGGCGCTGATGCGTTTGCAACGAACCGTTGCAGGTGGCGCACCCACCGCACTTCGCGAAGAAGCCGCGCGAATAAATCGTGGGCCAGCGCTCGCCAACAAAATTATTGTATTGGACCCCAGCTCTGATCAATCGGATGCAGATATCGCCTTCGATATTGCACAGCGGCTTGAAGGTCGATTGATTGCGCTTGGGGTCACGGTCTTTTTAACACGCAGCGGCGCAATGAATCCATCCGATAGCGCTCGCATTGCGATGGCCAATAAATCGAATTCCGACCTTGTAATTTCATTACATACCGATAATTACACCAATGCAAAGGCAAGTGGCGTAGCTACGTATTACTACGGAAGCGACATCCATGGTGTGCATTCGGTCGTGGGTGAAAAATTTGCGGCGCTTGTGCAACGCGAAATAACGGCGCGCACGGATTTGCTCAATTGTCGGACCCATGCAAAGACCTGGGATTTACTCCGCCTCACCAAAGCCCCGACCGTCCGTATTGATCTGGGATATCTCAGCAACCCGAGTGACGCTAAAAAGTTGGCCGATCCTGCATTCCGTGAAACCATCGTTGAGTCGATTGCGATTGCAATCCAGCGCCTTTATTTGTCGAGCGAGAACGACGCAAAGACCGGCACGCTACGGATTTCCGACCTCCGTCGCGCGGGTATTCGGACCGTTTAACAACAGCCCCTCAATAACTGCTTCGCCCCCGCCCCCGTAAGTATGGGAAGATTCTCGGATGAGCGGCGACGTCACACGAATTCATACCGGGAAGCCAGAGAATCTGACTGAACGGTTCGCCCATCGCGCCGCCTATATGAACCCATCCGAGATTCGCTCGCTCTTCGCAGTGGCTTCTCGCCCCGACATTGTGTCGCTCGCGGGTGGCATGCCCAATCTGACCGCGTTGCCAATGGATTTGATGGCGAATGTAATTGGTGACTTGGTCGCAAAAAACGGCATGGAAGCCCTGCAATATGGCAGCGGCCAAGGCCATCCAAAATTGCGCGAACAAATTTGCGACATGATGGCGCTAGAAGGAATTCGGGCCCATCCAGACGATGTCATCGTGACCACCGGATCACAACAAGCGCTTGACCTTATTTCTCGTATTTTTATCGATCCAGGCGATGTTGTTCTCGCTGAAGCTCCTTCCTATGTAGGCGCGCTCGGCACCTTCAGTCAATACGAGGCGAAGGTCGTCCACGTTGCGATGGATAACGATGGCTTGATTCCACAAGCGCTTCGCGAAGCAATCACCACCACTCGCGCCGCCGGAAACAAAATTAAGTTCTTATATTTGATTCCAAATTACCAAAATCCAATGGGTGTGACCCTGCCGGCCGAACGCCGAACTGAGATTTTGGAAATCTGCCGCAGCGAAGGAATCTTTGTGGTGGAAGACAATCCTTATGGTTTATTGGGATTCGATAAGCCATCACCAAACGCGATGCGCGCCGAGGATTCGGAAAATGTTATTTACCTTGGCTCGTTCTCCAAGACAATCGCACCCGGATTCCGCGTGGGTTGGGCGTTAGTTCCACAGTCATTGAAAGAGAAGCTTGTTATCGCGGCCGAATCATCCATTCTCTGCCCGTCAAACTTTTCTCAGCTCGCAATCTCGAGTTACTTGGCCGATCAACCATGGCGCGATCAGATCGCTTCGTTCACCAAGTTGTATAAGACCCGTCGCGACGCGATGTTGGAATCGTTGGAGCAACACTTCCCTGCTGGCGCCACGTGGACCAAGCCCGGTGGTGGCTTCTATGTGTGGGTGACGCTTCCACCAGAGATTGATACCAAAGCGCTAGTTCCGAAGGCGATTGTTGCGAAGGTTGCATATGTTCCAGGCACCGCGTTCTACGCCGACGGTTTTGGATCATGGTCGATGCGTTTGTCGTATTGCTACCCAACCCCAGAACGTATTCGCGAAGGTATTAAGTCGTTGGGCGGAGTTATTAAGACCGAGATGGAGCTACGCGGGCTTAATTAATCAGCTTGTTGATTCGCTCGAGGTCCTCGAGACCAGCGAATTCAATAACGATTTTGCCCTTGCTCTTGCCTAAATCCACGGTTACTCGCGTATCTAACTTATCGCCGAGTTCGTCCGCGATCTCTTTTGCCCGTGGAACACTGGTCTTGGCGCCCTTTGCTTTAGCTGGTTTTGAACCCGTTTGACCAGTCGCCACAATCTCTTCAACGTCGCGAACACTCAAACCTTCCGCGACGATTCGTGCGGCTAATCGTTCGATTTCGCCTTCATCCACCAAGGTAAGAAGTGCACGGGCGTGACCTGCCGATAAAACTCCGGCCGCCAATCGGCGTTGTACACCTGCGGGCAAATTTAAAAGTCGCAAGGTGTTTGAGATTGCTGGTCGGGATTTTCCTACCTTGCTTGCAAGTTCATCGTGGGTGTATCCAAAATCGTTAAGCAGATTTTGGTACGCCGCGGCTTCTTCTAGCGGATTGAGTTGTGATCGATGAATATTTTCCAGCAAGGCTTCACGAAGTAATTCATTGTCAGGGGTCGCGCGGATAATTACCGGAATAGTTTTTAATCCGGCTTGCTTTGAAGCACGCAAGCGACGTTCGCCCATAATGAGTTCGTATGTTCCGTTTGGCATCGCGCGAACAACTGGCGGTTGCAAAACACCGACTTCTTTAATCGACGCAGATAATTCATTCAGCGCATCGAGATCAAAAACAGTACGTGGTTGCTTTGGATTAGGAACAATGAGATTGATATCGACTTCATTGTTCTCGGCGATTGCAACACCGGTTGGTGAAGTAATCGTTGTGGGAATAAGAGAATCTAAACCGCGACCCAAGCCGCCTTTACGAGTACTCATGCGGTATGCGCTCCATTGATTGCGTCAGGGTTGTTCAAGTCAGGTGTTGGTAATCCTGCGCCGCGTCGTGCAATCTCGCGCGCAACACTCAGGTATGCAATCGCGCCAGGCGATGATGCGTCATAAGTCATCACCGTTTGATTAAATGATGGCGCTTCCGAAACGCGAACCGCGCGCGGGATAGGGAAATCAACGAGTTGGGTTGGGAAGTGTTGTCGCACGCTATCCGCAACATCGTTTGCAAGACGAGTGCGTGAATCAAACATTGTTAATACGATGGTTGAGATCTCTAAATTTTTATTGAGTTGGGTGCGCTTGATTTGCTCCACTGTTTCGATTAATAACTTCACACCTTCGAGCGAGTAGTACTCGCATTGAATCGGAATAAGAATTTCTCCGGCCGCGGTTAATGCGTTGATGGTCAACAACCCCAGGCTTGGTGGGCAATCAATAAATACATAATCAAAGCGCTGACCTTGTGCTTCACGCTCTTGCAAGAAAGTTTCGAGCGCGAGCTTCAAACGGTTTTCGCGCGATACAAAGCTGACCATATTGACTTCGGCATTTGCCAAGCCGCGGTCGGCTGGGGCGCATTCCAAATGGGGGAAGCCCGCCACTTTTTGCACCACGGTCGAAATCGGCGCATCGTTGACTAAGACCTCAAACATGCCGGGAAGGGATTCCCGTTCAATGCCCAACGCGGTGCAGGCATTGCCCTGAGGGTCGAGATCTATGACCAATACCCGAAGGCCACCCATAGCTAGCGCGGCGGCGATATTGACGGCAGAGGTGGTCTTACCTACCCCACCTTTTTGATTAGCCACGGTAAAAACACGGGTTTTTAAGGGGGTGGGCATCGGCTCTTTCAGCCGGCGGATTCCGATGACTTTTGGCGTAGAGGCCAATGTTTCACGTGAATCCATGGGTGAAATCTAGCCTGCTTTTATTAGCTCGATTACCCGAGCCAGCGGGAGCTCGCCTAGTTGAATCTCATGAACCGTGCTCTTGGCGATCTTTTTAAAAGGTTTGGGAGACAACTCCTTCGCCTCTTCCAACTCCATAGCGGCAGACTCCCCCTTCATCGCCAAAACTCGACCTCCTGGGGCAACAAGGTGGAAAGAGAGTGGCAATAACTTTGGCAAAGGGGCAACGGCGCGCGAGGTAACTACCCCAAAGGAGCCCTTAACTGACTCAGCTCGGCCACGAATTACCTTGATATCAGGGGCAATTTCGGCGATTACCTCATTGAGGAAATCCACCCGGCGTTGAAGGGGTTCGACCAGCGTCATTTTTACATCAGGACGGGCGAGCGCAATCACGATTCCAGGCAATCCAGCGCCAGAACCGATATCCACGACCGACGCCCCTTCGGGGATCAAGGTGGTCACAGGAATGCAGTTGGCGATGTGGCGCTCCCAAATTCGGTCGCCCTCTTTTGGCCCGATCAGGCCGCGTTCAATCCCCCAGGTAGCCAGGATCTCCGCGTAGCGCTCTACCTCTTTTTTTCGCTCGGCGAAATAGGCAGGAATCAGCGTTTCACGTGAAACTGGCACAGGATGTGCTTAGGAGGCGAGAACGACTACGCAGCGATTTGGGTCTTCGCCCTCAGATTCGCTGGTGAGGCCAATTTCTTGGATGGTGTCGTGGATGACCTTGCGCTCAAAGGCGTTCATTGGGCGGAGCTTCACTGAGACACCGGTCGACTTAACCTCTTCGGCCACTTCGTGGGCCAACTTGCTGAGCTCATCCTTTTTAGCGGAACGGAAGTTGTCGATATCGAGCATGAGACGGGAGCGCTCACCCAAGGAGGTTTGGACCGCTAGGCGGGTCAACTCTTGAAGGGCATCAAGGACCTCACCACGGTCACCGACGAGGTGTCCCAATGCGCCGCCGGCGATAGCCAACGAGGCGCGATCGTTCTCGACGTCGATATCGATGTCGCCATCGAGGTCGGCAATGTCCAGAAGCGCCTCTAGGTAATCGGCTGCTACATCGCCCTCTTCCTCAAGGCGTGCAACCAATGACTTCTTCTCAACTTTTTCAGTCTTCTCAGAAGGTACTGCCGTGGTCTCTGTATCGCTCATGATAATCCTGTCCTGTTTGGGGTAATTTAATATAAATTGTCTAAATTATACGCTTTTAACTACTTCTTTTTCTTTTTAGGGTTCTGGCGTCGGTTGGGTTGTTGGCGCTGGCGTGGAGCCTCTTCAACGGCTGTGGTCGTCGAATCAGTACCAGTGCTACCAGTGCTAAATTCTGGGTTAGCTGCCGCTTTCGCAGCCTTCTTCTTTTGAAGCTCTTCATAGGCGGGTGAGCCAGGCGTTGGGTTTCGCTTAATCACATAGAACTGCTGACCCAAGGTCCACAAGTTTGTGGTCGACCAATAAATCAAAACACCGACCGGGAAGTTCACGCCGGAGATCGCGAAAATAATGGGGAAGACGTACAACATAATTTTTTGTTGTTGCAACATCATGTTGTTAGAGGCGTCCATCTTTGGCATGCCTTTGGTCATCAACTGACGTTGTGTTGTAAAGGTTGTCGCCGACATAAAGACAATAAGTCCGACCGTCACAATTTTTGTTGTGGTGTTGGTGTGAACACTGAGGAATGAACTAGAGAGGTTGGCGCCAAAGAACTTCGCATCGTGGGCCGAGAGAAGGAGCGCATCCTTGAGCGGACCATGTGGTTTCAATTTCGCAATACCACTCAGCACCGTAAAGAGTGAGAAGAAGATTGGCGCCTGTGCCAAGATTGGTAGACATGATGCGAGTGGATTTGTCTTGTGCTCCTTGTAGAGCTTCATCATCTCTTCGGATTGCTTTTGGCGATCATCCTTATGGCGCTTCTGAATTTCCTTCATGTGTGGTTGCAAAGCGGTCAGCGCGCGCTGGCTCTTGATTTGCTTAACAAACAATGGAATCAAAACAATACGAATGAGGACAACAAGGCCGATGATCGAGAGCGACCACTTAAGGCTCTCGTGGCTGTTCTTGCCGAGGATCAAGCCAAAGATGGAGTGGAAGGCGACGATAACCCACGCAACCGCGGCATAAATCGGATTAAGAAATGACAACATTAGATTGCTCCTAAAGTGGCTGATTTACGCTGGTTATGAGTGATTGAACGAGTGGGTGTTGAAACATAATCAACCCCGCCATGGGAAAAGGGGTTACACCGAAGTAGCCGCCATGCGGTCAAGCCAACACCTACGACAGCGCCGCGTTCGCGTAAGGCATCGATCGCGTAGTGCGAACATGATGGGTAGTACTTGCATCGAGGGCCAAAAGCATTGACGGCCGGCGATAAGGTTTTTTGGTAGACCTTCACCAAGAGAATCAAGAGATGCTTCACGAGCGAACCTGCATCTTCTCAGCTAATTGTGTGGTGAGTTTTGCTAAATCGGTTGTGTAATCCTCGATCGGGCGCAGGACTCGAATCACAATCTGCACGGCTGGCGAAAATTTATTGAGGTCGCTTTTCACCGCGTGCCGCAATTGGCGCGCAATCCGATGGCGCGTGACCGAGCCGCCGACCGATTTATTAATAATGAGCCCAACCTGAGGACCTGTGGTCAGGGTTGGAGATACCGCGGCATAGACAACAAGGTGGATCGAGGTTGCTCGGAAGCCTGTCTTTGTTACTCGAGCAAAATCTTTACTGTTGCGAAGCCGGTGTGTTTGAGCCAACACGCGAGTCGACTGCTATCTATCGGAGGTTGATAGACCGATTACGCGGATAGGCGAGCGCGGCCCTTGGCGCGACGTGACGAGAGAACAGCGCGGCCGCCGCGGGTTGCCATGCGGGCACGGAAACCGTGCTTCTTGGCGCGCTTGCGGACGTTTGGCTGGAAGGTGCGCTTTGACATAGGGGCTCCTAATAAATTTCTTCTGATCTCTTGCCGGGGGCAGCCTCACGAGGTGAGGGCGCTGGCAAGGCCACAGCTGGGTTGAGGGGCTAACGGTACGGCCACCTGTGGATGAGGGTCAAACTCGGCCTATCTCAAGAAAGCCGATTGGCCTGGAAGTGTGGATAACTACTTGCAATCTGGCTGGGAAACCCCTACTTTCGCCCTCTATCCACAGATTTGGTAGCGCCGACAGCGATATCAACAGGCTCTAGAAGGCTCAAGTTGGGGTTTAGACCACAGCCTGTGGATAACTTTGTGGATATCGATTTTTTGGGTTTTTGAGGGTTTGAAGGATTGAGGAAATAAATGGCCGTGCTCCAACTGGATGACCTAGTCGCGATCTGGGGTTCCGTGATCGATGAGGTCTCTGTGGAGTCGCCTCAATACCGAGCCTTCCTAGCCTTAACCAAACCCCTTGGTTTACTCGAGGGCGATGGCGCCGCGAACCTTTTGTTATCTGCTCCTAATGATTTTGCAAAGGATGTCCTCGAAACTCGTTTGCGTAGCACGTTGAGCGATGTTCTTTCCGCGAAACTTAATCAGCCAATCAATATCGCTGTGACTGTTGTAGAAGATAAAGCGACCGCCGAAGAAATTGCGTCAACAATTCTCGAGAGTGATCCTTCAGAAAATATTGTCGAGTTGGCTCCACGCGCCGGAACGGGCCGCAGCACAACCGTAGAACCCGCAACCGAGTCACAACTTAACCCCCGCTATATTTTTGAAACATTTGTTATTGGTGCATCAAACCGTTTTGCCCACGCCGCCGCGGTTGCGGTCGCTGAAGCACCAGCAAAGGCATACAACCCGCTCTTTATTTATGGTGAGTCCGGGCTCGGAAAAACCCACTTATTACACGCTATTGGCGCGTATGCCAAGGAGTTATATGGCGGCGTTCGAGTTCGCTATGTCTCCTCTGAAGAATTTACTAATGACTTCATTAACTCGATTCGTGATGACAAGGCCTCGGTCTTCAAACGCCGCTATCGCGACCTAGATGTTTTGTTGGTGGACGACATTCAGTTCTTGGAGAACAAAGAAGCGACCCAGGAAGAGTTCTTCCACACCTTTAACACTCTTTACAACGCGAATAAACAAATCGTTATTTCAAGTGACCGTCCACCAAAACAATTAACAACTTTGGAAGATCGTCTCCGCTCTCGATTCGAGTGGGGTTTGATTACCGACATCCAGCCACCAGAACTTGAAACCCGTATCGCGATTCTTCGTAAGAAGGCGGCGCAGGATAAGTTGAATGCACCGGACGATGTTTTGGAATACATCGCTAGCAAAATTAGTTCGAACATTCGCGAACTTGAGGGTGCGTTGATTCGCGTCACCGCCTTCGCCTCGCTCAACCGACAGGGTGTCGATCTCGGGTTGGCCGAAATTGTGTTGAAGGACTTGATCCCTGATGAGGGCGGTCCTGAAATCACTGCTTCGACCATCATGGCCCAGACCGCTTCGTACTTCAGCCTGACCTTGGATGACTTGTGTGGCACCAGCCGTTCCCGCGTCCTGGTGAACGCCCGCCAGATCGCCATGTACTTGTGCCGCGAATTGACGGAGCTCTCGCTTCCTAAGATCGGCCAGACCTTCGGCGGTCGCGACCACACCACGGTTATGCACGCCGACCGAAAGATCCGCCAGTTGATGGCCGAGCGCCGGTCGATCTATAACCAGGTCACCGAGCTTACGAACCGGATTAAGAGTCAATCTAAAAACGGTTAATTCGGACATTTCATAGTAAACAGGTAATAAACCAGCTTCAAAACTAAATAAGAAGTTAATAGTTGCCCCCAGACTGGGGGTAACTTGTGGATAACTGTGGATATTCAGGTTTTTGTTGTGGGTAGACCGGTCCTGATCGGGAAGCCAGACACCTTTCGCCGAGGATATCCATAGGTTAACCACAGCGTGGAAACGGTAAGTATTAGGCGTTGACCTGCTTATTTGCCTGTTATCCACAGAAGGACCGCCTGGTTATTACTACTTACTTATATATAACTAAATGGCTCTGAATAGCGAACCTGTGGGTGACCACTTACGGGTTTACTAGAAGGAGCCCTTACCGCAAGGATGCGAACATGGAATTTGTTGTAGATCGCGACCCGCTGATTGATGCAGTCAATTGGGTTGCCCGCAGCCTTTCCGCCCGCCCGGTTATTTCGGCGTTGCTCGGTATCAAAATCGAAGTCGGCACCGAGATCACATTAAGCGGAACAAACCACGAGACATCAACCACCGCGGTTCTCACAGCAGACATCACTAAAAAAGGAACGGTCTTAGTTAAAGGCCAATTATTGGCTGAGATTGTTCGCGCGCTTCCTTCCCAACCTATTAAGTTTTCATACGACGAATCGAATTCCAGCGAATCTCGTGTAATCGTTACTGCAGGTAGCGCACGATTTGTTTTACCAACTATTGAATCCTTTGAATACCCAACCCTTCCTACCCTTCCATCAACAACCGGAACAATCCTTGGTGATGATTTCGCAAAGGCAGTAGCACAAGTTGCAGTAGCCGCGGGCCGCGACGATTCAATCCCGCAAAACACCGGTGTAAATATCACCATCAATAAAACACATATTTCTTTCGCAGCAACAGATCGCTATCGCCTTGCGGTTAAAAACCTGGAGTGGAATCCAAACAACACCGATATCGAGACAAGTGTTTTGGTTCGCGCGCGTACCTTGCAGGACGCCGCAAAAGTAATTACCGCCGGATCATCTCTTACTCTTGCCTTACCAGCACCCGAGTCAAAAGAATCAATGATTGGTTTTGTATCAAATAATAAAACCATGGTTTCTCGAACAATGGGCGATAAGTTTCCATCCTTCAACCATTTGATCCCAACCGAATTTAAAGCCGAAGCAACAATTGACGCCGGACTTCTTTTGGATGCCGTCCGCCGTATTGCTTTAGTCGCCGACAAAACACAACCCATTATTTTTACCTTTAGTGAAGGCGGCCTAAAGCTTGAGGCCGGCGGCGCGCAAGATGCGCAAGCATCCGAAGCACTCGAGATGGATTACACCGGCGAAGAGATGCGTACTGGTTATAACCCCAGCTATCTCATCGACGGACTACAAGCCATTTCTGGAACACACGTTCACTTTGGATTGACTGCGTATAACAAGTTGGCGGTGCTGACTGGAAAAACTGAAGCCGCCAGTGATCGCGACACCAGCTATATGTACTTGCTCAACCCTATGCGTCTCTAAAGCAAACAACTCGTGCACATCTCGAAGTTATCGCTCACCAATTTCCGTTCGTATGAACAACTAGACCTGCCGCTTTCAACCGGCATCTCTATTTTTATTGGGCGTAATGGCGAGGGTAAAACAAACATTGTCGAATCGATCCTCTACCTCTCATTCCTTAAATCCCACCGCGTTTCCAGCGATCAACCACTGGTTCGGTTGGGCGCCACAGCGGCTTATATCCGAGGCACCGCCCAACTCCCAGACCGCGAAGTCCTGGTTGAGCTAGAGGTGAATGCCGAGAAGGCCAACCGCGCGCAGATAAATCAAAATCCAGTGCGCAGCCAAAAAGAAATTTTTGGAATTGTGCAGGCGGTTTACTTTTCACCTGAGGATTTAGATTTAGTCCGCGGCGACCCTAGTGAACGCCGAACCTTTATCGATCAACTTCTTGTTCTGCGCTCACCACGACTCGCTGGTGTGATCTCGGATTACGAACGAGCAGTTCGACAACGGAACGC
>DAIPLA010000006.1:0-3056 GCA_036769465.1 Candidatus Nanopelagicaceae bacterium | reverse complement strand
TTTTCTATTAGCCGCGCGGCAGAAATCGAACGCGGCCTGACGCTAACCGGCCCACACCGCGATGACCTAGTGCTTGGCCTCGGCGACCACTTAGTAAAGGGTTACGCCAGCCATGGCGAATCATGGTCAATCGCGCTCTCGTTGAAGTTGGCGATGTATCAATTACTTAAGCGTGACGGGTTGTCACCTATTTTAATTTTGGACGATGTTTTTTCTGAACTTGATGCGGGCCGTCGAACCCAATTAATTTCTTTGGCACAAAACGCCGAACAAACATTTATCACCGTCGCGGTTGAGTCCGATTTACCACCTGAATTAACCGGCGCGCGTTTTCATATTAAATCCGGGTCGGTGACGGCGCTATGACAAAAAACAAAAAAGATTTAGCGCGCGAGTTATACAAGTCGTTCCGCACACATTCACGCCGCCGTCAGGCGAATGGCGAAGAAGAAGTCCGTAGTAATGCAGGCGACCCACAACCACTAAAAAATATTATGGATTCACTAGTCGCGTCGCGATCGTGGAAACAAGGAATTGCAGAAGGAACTCTCTTTACTGATTGGCACAAGGTTGTTGGCGCCGATATTGCTAAACACAGCACACCCATTTCACTCGTCGACGGTTTACTCACCATTCAAAGTTCATCCACAGCATGGGCGACGCAGTTAAATGTGATTAAAGACGAGTTGTTAAAAACCATCAGCTCCTCAGCGCCGGGCGCATTGGTGGAGACGATCACCATCATTGGGCCCAACAGCCCAACTTGGAAGAAGGGCCTTCGGACTATCAAGGGCGGACGCGGCCCCCGAGACACCTTCGGCTAGAAGCGGGCTAAATAAGCGCCTGAAAGTCACTGGTCTAGTAGGAATGGTCAGCGCCGCGTTGAAAAGGCGCTAAATGAGCCACAGAAGCCCTTTTTCATTGGTTTCAGCCCCTGCCTTTGACTAAGATGAAGCCAGTGCAATAACCGAAAACGGCTCAGATTTGATTGTGAGCCATTTTCTTGAAAGTTCAACGATCTGGACGGAGGTGGTTATTTTGGCTGACAAGACCTATGACGCCTCGAATATCACCGTTCTTGAGGGGCTAGACGCGGTCCGCAAGCGCCCCGGCATGTACATCGGCTCCACCGGCGAACGCGGCCTCCACCACTTGGTTTATGAAGTTGTAGATAACTCGGTCGACGAGGCGTTGGCCGGATATTGCGACACCATCAATGTTGTCCTCAATCCAGACGGTTCGCTTACCTGTAAAGACAACGGCCGCGGAATTCCGGTTGATATTCATCCAGTCGAGAAGAAGCCCGCACTAGAAGTTGTTCTGACTGTTCTCCACGCCGGTGGAAAATTCGGCGACGGCGGATATTCAGTCTCCGGCGGATTGCACGGTGTTGGTATTTCGGTTGTTAACGCGCTCTCCACCGATCTCGCGGTTGAAGTCGAACGCGACGGTTTCCATTGGTTTCAAGAATACAAATTAGGCGTTCCTCAAAAACCAGTGCGCAAAGGCGAACCCGCAACTCAAACAGGTACAACAGTTACCTTCTGGCCATCAGCCGAAATTTTTGAAACAACCGATTTTTCTTACGAGACACTCTCTGCTCGTTTCCGCGAAATGGCTTTTTTGAATAAAGGCCTCACTATTACCTTGCAAGATTTGCGTCCTGGTCACGTCGATGAAAAGGGTGAGCCGCTCTACGCCAAATACCACTACGAAGGCGGCATCATTGATTTTGTTCGCCACCTCAACTTATCCAAGGGCGAAACCCACAAGTCCATCATCGCGCTAAGCGCCGAGGACACCAAGCACCGCATGAGCCTCGAAGTCGCAATGCAGTGGAACACCACATTCACCGAATCTGTCTATACCTTTGCTAACACCATCAATACCCATGAAGGTGGAACACACGAAGAAGGTTTCCGTACCGCGCTGACATCCATCGTCAACAAGTTTGGCGAAGAGTGGGGTTTCATTAAGCGCAAGGAAGATCGACTTACTGGTGATGATATCCGCGAAGGTTTAACCGCGATTGTCTCCATCAAAATCGGCGAACCACAATTTGAAGGCCAGACAAAAACAAAACTCGGCAACACCGAAGCAAAGTCATTTGTTCAAAAAGCAATGAACGACGCTTTAACAGAGTGGTTCGAAAAGAATCCGAGTGAAGGCAAAGATATAGTTCGTAAAAGCATTGACGCAGCAGCAGCTCGTGTAGCTGCTCGTAAAGCGCGCGACTTGTCACGCAGCCGCAAAGGTTTGCTCGAAGGCCGTGGCATGCCCGGCAAGTTGGCCGATTGCCAATGGACCGATCCAGAAAAGTGCGAGCTTTATATCGTCGAAGGTGACTCTGCTGGTGGTTCCACTAAGGGTGGCCGCGACTCACGAAACCAGGCTGTTTTGCCTATTAGAGGCAAGATCCTCAACGTTGAGAAGGCCCGTATTGATCGCGTTCTTCAGAACAACGAAGTACAAGCGTTAATCACCGCTCTTGGCACTGGTATTCACGATGACTTCGATATTGCCAAGCTTCGCTATCACAAGATTATTTTGATGGCCGACGCCGACGTCGACGGTCAACACATCCGCACTTTGTTGTTGACATTGCTCTTCCGCTTTATGCGTCCGCTCATTGAAAACGGTTTTGTTTATCTCGCCCAACCGCCGTTGTATAAATTGAAGTGGGGCGGCAAAGAGCCCGTGCAATACGCCTTCTCGGATCGCGAGCGCGACGGAATGATCCAAATGGGATTAGACGCTGGCAAGCGTCTACCAAAGGACGATGGCATCCAACGCTTTAAAGGTTTGGGCGAAATGCCAGCCAAAGAGTTGTGGGATACCACCATGGACCCTGCTCATCGCGTTTTGATCCAAGTAACACTTGCGGATGCTGCCGCGGCCGATGATTTGTTCTCAGTTCTTATGGGTGAAGATGTAGAGCTTCGCCGTAACTTCATTCAACGCAACGCTAAAGACGTTCGATTCTTGGATATCTAGGCGACGATAAATGGATACAACACCTAAGCAGACGACCAACGCCGACGGCGAAGATCGCGTAG
>DAIPLA010000066.1:0-5838 GCA_036769465.1 Candidatus Nanopelagicaceae bacterium | reverse complement strand
GCTCCCTCACTTGGACTCGAACCAAGAACCACCCGATTAACAGTCGGGTGCTCTGCCAATTGAGCTATGAGGGACTATTGGCCTGGCCGCGGCCAGAATCGGAAGTTTAGCAGAAGCTTTTCTGCTCTAATTCGGAGGCCCTACTCCCCGAAGGCCAGCTCCTTCTGGGTCCGACGGGCCGCCTCCATGGCAACCAGTGAGGCGAAAGTCTCTTGATATAGCGCCTCGTTCTCGACCGGATTAAGCCGCTGCAAAGTGGATTTAATCTCGGCGATAGAACGGCTGAGCGCCACTTCACGAAGTCGTGCCATAACACTCATCGCATAACGCTCGGAGACTTCGCCGTCGGTGCGAATAGGTTCCACCGTCAACTCTGTGATCAAGCGACGAACATCTTCTGATTCGGTCCGCTCCAGCAGAGTTTGAATATCCATTTCGGGCAAGGCATCAATCTGGACTCGCAATTGGTGATAGGCCCAATAGGAAAACGCGTTCTTCTCAAGCTCGTTCCAGGCCGGTGCCATCTCGGGCATCTGCAACTTCACCTTCAACACTTCACGTTCCAACATCAAGACCGGATCGCGCAGGTTGACCGATTCGGCTTGAGTCGGTGCAGCTTGTGTTGGAGCAGCCGCGCTTGGACGACCGGCGCTCTTCTTGACCGCGGCCGCAACGACTTCCGTCTCCATGCCCAACCAGCCCGCAACCAATCGTGAGTATTCGGGGCGCAACGAGGCGTCACGAATCTTTCCAATCAAGGGCGTCACTTCATTGAGCGCGCTGACTCGGCCTTCGGCGGTGTTGATGTCGTACTTGGCGATCTGAGATTTAATCGCAAATTCAAAGAGCGGAACGCGTCGGGCGATCAAATCGCGGACCGCTGAATCGCCGTGCGCGATGCGCAATTCGCATGGATCCATGCCGGATGGCTCCACCGCGACAAAGGTCTGTGTCACAAATTTCTGGTCATCGCCAAAGGCGCGCAGCGCTGCCTTCTGACCCGCGGCATCTCCGTCAAAGGTGAAGATCACTTCGCCGCGGAAGGCGTCGTCATCCATCAGCAATCGGCGAATCACGCGGATGTGGTCGTCGCCGAAGGCAGTTCCACATGTTGCCACCGCGGTAGTGACGCCCGCTAAGTGCGCCGCCATCACATCGGTATAGCCCTCGACGATCACGACCTGACGCTTCTTGGCGATCTCTTTCTTCGCCATATCCAAGCCATAAAGAATCTGACTCTTCTTGTAGATCGGCGTCTCAGCGGTATTTAAATACTTAGGGCCTTGATCCACATCATCGCTCGCTAATTTGCGCGCGCCGAATCCGACCACGTCGCCGCTGATGTCTTTGACCGGCCAGATCAAACGATTGCGATATCTATCAATCGGACCACGGGTGCCCTCTTTCGAAAGGCCAGCGGTGCTGATTTCGATATCGCTAAAACCTTTGGTGCGCAGATACTTGTAGAGCGCATCCCATTCGTCGGGTGCGTATCCGACGCCGAACGATTGCGCTGCCGCCTTATCAAAGCCGCGCTTTTGCAAGAAATCGCGGCCGTGTTGCGCCGCCGGCAATTGCAATTGGGATTGATAGAACTCGGCCGCCGCCGTATTCGCTGCAACCAATCGTGAACGGTTAATTCCGTTCGAAGTCGAAGGCCCGCCCGATGTGTCGTAATGAAGTTGGTAACCGATGCGTTCGGCCAGGCGTTCTACCGTTTCGGTGAAGGTGGTGTGTTCGAGCTTCATCACGAACGCGATGACGTCGCCACCCGCGGCGCAACCAAAGCAATGGAAATATCCTTTAGATGGCGTCACGTGAAAAGAGGGGCTCTTCTCGTCGTGGAATGGGCAGAGGCCCTTCTTCTGACCGCCGCCGGCATTCTTTAATTGAACGTACTCCCCAACGACTTCATCAATCGCGCTGTGGTCGCGGACGTATGCAACGTCTTCGTCTCTGATGCGGCCGGCCATTATTTCGCTGCACCTTTGAGGGCTGACCGGTCTATAACTAATTTTTGATGCAGCGCAATCGCGCCCGGATCCGTCAACGAGGCTACCTGGTCAATGACAACGCGCAGCTTTGCGGCATTGGTTGTGGCGGCCGCCCAATCCTGCAAGAAGAAGGATTCGAGCGATGCTGGTGCGCTGTGCAGGACCGCCGCCACCAACTCCTTAATCAACACTTGCTCGTCGTCATAACGTTTTTGCGAAGAGGCTGCGTTCAATACATAAACGGTTGCTATCGCCTTCAGCAAAGCGACTTCGACTCGTTGTGCGCGCGGAACCACGAGATTCGCGGAATATCGGGTTAGGTCACCGTCGCCATAGCGATCGCGGGTTTCGCGCTCGGCGGCCAGGGCGAAGCGACCGACCAATTGGCTGGCCAAGTCTTTCAAGCGCGCCAATCCGCGGTGGCTGCCGTCATACGAGGCGGGCCAACACGAGAGTTGTTGAAGATTGGCGAGCGCCGCTTCCAACTCTGGCTGGGTCAGGTCCGCGACAAAGGACTCTTGCGCGACTCGGAATAACTCCGGCAAATCATTCTTGAGATCGTGCAGCTTTACTTGTCCGCTGACCAACGCGTCTTCGAAGTCGTGGACCGAATACGCCACATCATCCGACCAATCCATGATCTGGGCCTCGAAGGATTGCGCGCCGTCGGGTGCACCCAAGCGCACCCAGTTGAAGATCTCTTGGTCGTCGTCATATACGCCAAACTTCTTGAGGTTGGTCGCGCGCGGCCACGGGTACTTCGTCGCGGCGTCTAGTGATGCGCGGGTCAGATTCAACCCAATGGACTTGCCGGTTTCATCGACCGTCTTGGCTTCGAGTCGAACCAACAACCGGAAACTTTGCGCGTTACCCTCAAAGCCGCCACAACTTTCTGCCACCGCGTTCAACGCTTCTTCGCCATTGTGACCAAAAGGTGGGTGTCCGATGTCGTGCGCCAAGCATGCGCCTTCCATCAAATCTGGATCGGCGCCGAGTGATGCCCCGAGTTCGCGTCCTACTTGGGCGCACTCCAATGAATGCGAGAGTCGCGTGCGCGGGAAGTCGGTTGCCCATGGGACAGCTACTTGTGTCTTTGCGGCCAATCGGCGGAGTGCAAAGGAATGAATAATGCGGGCGCGATCACGCGCGAATTCGGTTCGGCCCAGGCGCTTGGCGGGCTCATCCATAAAGCGCTCGCGGTCCGCCTCGTTATATCCGGGGTGTTCGGTAGCCGCTTTAAGAACCATAGTGGTCCGATTCTAGTGTTTTGCTCCGACCCGAGTCAGGGCTAGTTCTTGACCTGATCCGAGAGATGAATGCCCACGCGACCCACCGTCTTATAGGCCAGATACGCCCCGGTTTCGCGGCCGATATAGCGAATGCCAGTATGCGCGGTCGAACCAGGTCCGGTGGTGACTGGCGCGCACGTCGCCTTCAATCCCAGGTCCTGCGCCATCGCCATCGCGCGATAACAGTGATACGGGTCGGTCGCGATGATCACGGATTTCAAATTGTGCAATCGCATATAGGCCGCGTACGCGACGGTGCTCGACAAGGTATCGCGACCGACCGAAATAGTCACTACCTTTGCCGCCTTCACCAGATGCGCGCCGCTCTTCAAAGTGTTCGAACTGGATTGCGCTTCAGAAAAATTGTCGCCTTTTGCTCCAGCTCCAACAGTGATGATTAGCGGCGCCAACCCCGCGCGATACAAGGCGCGAGCATCTTCGATGCGCGCGGACAAAATGGGTGTGGGGACGCCGTTAAATTGTGCCGCGCCCAATACAACGATTGCATCACTCGCCACCGGCTTGGCATTGTGTCCGGTCCGCCAGATTTGATAACTCACATACGACGGCACAACAAGAATAAGAAGAACGATTACCGCGATGAGACGGCGAAGGATTTTGAAGAGAAAGAACACCTCAGCCGCCAGAGACCGAATCGTCGATCGTGATGGCAGGAATTTCGAAAGGATCATTCAGCCAACCGTCGGGCAACGTCACCGGGCGACCGTGACTGGTGCGACCGCGCGGGCCATCCGCAACATCAATCGGATAAGGCTGATCGGTCAGCTGGGCAAGCAATCCATCGAGCTCGGCCAATGTGGCGACCATGCCGAATTGGCTGCGTAATTCTCGCGGCACCGAGAAGCCTTTGAGATACCAGGCCATGTGCTTGCGAATATCGCGCATCGCACGGTCTTCGTTCTCGAAAAATTCAATCAGTAATTCGGCGTGACGATGCATCACGGCGCTTACTTCTTTTAAGGTCGGCGTGGTGCGAGTGGTGTCGCCCGCGAACGCCTTCACTAAATCGGCGAACAACCACGGTCGTCCCAAACATCCGCGGCCCACAACAACGCCAGCACAGCCGGTCTCTTTCATCATCGCGACGCCATCCGCGCCCGACCAGATATCGCCATTGCCTAATACAGGTACGCCGGTTGGCGCCATGTGTTCGACTAAGCGAGTGATTGCAGACCAATCCGATTTACCTTCATACATTTGTGATGCGTATCGCGCATGCAATGCAACCCAGGCAACGCCAGCATCCGCGGCCGCGCTTGCTGCGTCTAAATATGTAGGGTGATCGTGATCAATACCGACCCGCATCTTCACCGTGACCGGAACGCCAAAGGGTTTCGCAGCATTGACCGCCGCAGAGACGATGGATGCGAACAAAGTGCGCTTGAATGGAAGTGCCGCTCCCCCGCCGCGACGAGTCACCTTCGGTACGGGACAACCAAAATTGAGATCGATATGGTCTGCGAGATTCTCTTCCATCAACATTTTGACCGCACGCGACACGACATTGGGGTCGACCGCATACAGCTGCACCGAACGCGGACTCTCGCCCTTACCCGGTGTAATCAATCGCAGAGTTTCGGGATGGCGTTCGATTAATGCGCGAGCGGTCACCATTTCCGAGACGAACAAGCCCGCGCCTTGTTCGCGACATAAAGTGCGGAAGGCAGAGTTGGTAATACCCGCCATCGGCGCGAGAACAACCGGTGTTGTTAACACCACTTCGTTATTCTCAAAGCCACCGTTGGCGATGGGCAGGCGAAGCGGTGGGAACTGAGTTGTCAGCACCCCAACAACCGCGGCGCGAGATACGCCTGGACCTGGTCGATGGATACTCGCTCTTGCGCCATCGTGTCGCGTTCGCGAATCGTGACGGCGTTATCTTCGAGGGTTTCGAAATCGATGGTGATACAGAAAGGCGTGCCGACTTCGTCTTGGCGACGATAACGGCGACCGATTGCGCCTGAATCATCAAAGTCGACGTTCCAGTTTTGGCGTAATTCAGCGGCCAAATCGCGGGCCTTGGGCGAGAGGTCTGCGTTACGCGACAACGGCAAGACCGCGGCCTTGATAGGCGCAAGTCGATGGTCGAGTTTCATGACCGCGCGCTTCTCCATTTCGCCCTTGGAATTAGGCGCTTCATCCTCGGTGTATGCATCCATCATGAAGGTCAGCGTGCAACGGTCGACGCCGGCCGCTGGTTCAATGACAAATGGCACCCAACGCTCGTTCTTCTCTTGATCAAACCACGATAAGTCCTTGCCCGAAGCAGCGCTGTGCGCCTTTAGGTCGAAGTCGGTGCGACTTGCGATGCCCTCGAGCTCGCCCCATTCGGTTCCGTTGAACTCGAACTTGTACTCGATATCCACGGTGCGCTTGGAGTAATGCGAGAGCTTCTCCTTTGGATGCTCGAACAAGCGAAGGCGATCAGGATTGATGCCGAGGTTCTTGTACCAATCCAACCGAGTGTCGATCCAATATTGATGCCACTCTTCATCGGTACCCGGCACGACGAAGAATTCCATCTCCATCTGCTC
>DAIPLA010000065.1:0-5888 GCA_036769465.1 Candidatus Nanopelagicaceae bacterium | reverse complement strand
GGATTCCGAATCGACGTTGCGCACGCAATGAAAAAGGATATGTCGCGCATCAACGCTTCCTATCCAAAGATTGATACCTTCAAAGTGGGCAACAAGGGCACCGACATCCTCTTTGACCGAAACGAAACGCACGAGATTTTCCGCGAGTGGCGTACCGTCTTTAATGAGTATGACCCACCGCGCGTGGCAGTAGCCGAGGCTTATGTCGCAGCTCCACGACGCGTCTTATATGCACGTCCGGAAGAACTCGGGCAGGCCTTTAACTTCGACATGCTCGACCTTGATTTCAAGGCGGCCGCGTTTAAGAAGACAATCGATGTAAACATTAAATACGCCAAGGAAGCTGGATCGTCGTCGACCTGGGTCTTGAATAATCACGACCGCGTGCGCACCGCGACAAAATACGGTTTGCCCGATGGAACCAATCTCAACGAATGGCTCTTATCGGACGGCACCTCCAAGCAGCTCAACATTGAACTCGGCCTGCAACGCGCCCGTGCAGCGGTCATGATGTTGCTTGCGCTGCCTGGATGCACATACATCTATCAGGGTGAAGAACTTGGCTTGCGTGAAGTCGCTGACCTCAAGCATGACGACTTACAAGATCCGATCTGGTTCCGTAACGTCGTGAAGAAAATCCAACCGGTCTTTATGAAGCGCGAAGGTAAGACCATCAAGGGCGTCGCCGTTGTCCATACCGAAAAGGGCCGCGATGGATGCCGCGTGCCATTGCCGTGGACACGTGGTGGAAAGTCTTTTGGATTTGGCTCGAATGGTTCGCATTTGCCACAACCATCGTGGTTCGCCGACTATTCGGTGGAATCGCAATCCGAATCGGATGGTTCAACGCTTGCGATGTATCGCACTGCGTTGGCGCTCCGTCAAAAATGGCAGACCACAGAAGAGCTTGAATGGATTCGCACGAGCAACCCAGAAGTCGTCGCGTTCAAGCGGCTCAACGGTTGGGCCTCGTTCACCAACTTCCGTGGCGTCGATTTCACTCTGCCGAAGGGTCGCGTACTGATAAGCAGTGGGCACCTGAAGCCCGGCAACAAGTTGCCGAAGGCGACGACAGTGTGGATGGTTCTCGAATAATTTAAGAATAATTTAAGCTCGGGCAGAAAAGCCGTGGGTGATGCGGATAGGTGATATCACCCCTAGCTACTCGCTTTTCGTTGTTATCGCCCTCACCCCATGCAAAACTTCCGACATGGGTGAGGTGAGCACACAATGAGCAAGAATCAATCCAAGCGCACCTATGAACCACTGCCCGGCGTAGTGCTGAGTCGCGTAACGCCGCCAGAAGTTTCACCTTCTGTGGTTCCGCGTCCACACATCACTGAAATATTTGATCGCCCCGCACCTCACGCGGTCTTCATGATTGCGCCTAGTGGATACGGCAAGACCGCCATCGCGGCGGAGTGGGCAAGCCATAGGCTCGATGAAGTCGTTTGGTACACGGTCGCACCCACCGATACCCCGGCCGATTCCATTCTTCACATGATCCAGGCGTTCCGACGCGTCTATCCGGAGTTTGCACCCTGGGCTGAAGAGATGCGCAATGGGGATTTTGATCAAAACGAACGAATAATCGATTTAGCAAATGAAATCGCCCGCGTGCCAGGGACCGTCACGCTAATAGTTGATAACGCGCACAACTTCTCTCCAGCCCATGTGCCCGGCAACCAGCTCTTCACTAATTCCACACCCTTCAACATGCGCACAATCACCATTCGAAATAGCGCTCCGCCCGTTAGCTACGCGCGCGCAGCAGCGTTGGACATGTTGACGATTTTGACCGCGGATGAACTTCGATTGAACTCCAGTGAAATCGAGGCGATAGCCGGATTTTATAAAATCGATTCAAAGCTTCCAGAAGTGAAGCGCGTGCTCGACCGCGCCCAGGGTTGGCCAGCGGGCGTAAAGATGCTCCTCAAGAATTTTGAAAAGTTAAAAGGCTATGCCGAGGATGGCATTGGGCATTACAAGAATTTGGATTTTATCTACTTAGCAAATGCCGCTCTCGAGGCGCTGCCTGACGAAGACCGCTTGTTCCTAGAAAGTATGACTTTTTTCGCAACCATCACAACCGCTCTCGTGGAAGGCATGCAGCTTGGCGCTACTTCACAACTGACGCTACGGCGGATGGCTATTGACGGTGCCTTTATATCCGAAGTAGGAGCCAACTCCGATAGCTACGAAATTAATCCCATGCTTCGACAGGCGCTGATTTCGCAGGTAAGCGCGCAACCGAACTATCGAGAGATAGCGCTCAAAACATCGGAAGTGTTGATCGCAAATCAACAACCCCTGGAAGCAATTGATTTATTGATTGATCTCGGCGAATCCGAGCGCGCTCAAAAAGTAATTTATGACAACGCGCGCAAGATGATTTTCACCGGACAAGGTCAACTCATTCGTCGCTGGTCAAAGCACATCGCGCAAGCTCAAAACTTGGGCGAAATTGGCGAGGTATTTGTTGATACCTATGCTTCGATGGTCTCTGATTCACTCGCGACATTTAAGACGCAGTTTCAACAATTGCTTAGCCAAATGCCGGGCACCAAGATCGAGTCGACCATTAGCGGGGAACTTGCGGTCATGCGGTGCAGAATTGAATTTAGCGAAGGACGATTGAGTAAAGCTGTGGAAATCGCGCTAGAGCTTCCGAACCTGAAATATTTGCCTCAGGAATACATGGCGCCTAAGGCGTTGACCGGTTTGCGATTTGGAGCGGCTGCCGCATTTCTCTCCGAAGATTTTGAATCACTGCAAAAGATCTGTCAGATTGCGGAGGGCTTGCCGTATCTCAACGACGGGCTTCCCATTCTGGGCTTGCCTGCAATCCAGGCCATGACCGCATTAGCGGTAGGCAACTTGAAGGAAGCGCGCGAGCTCGCGATGTATGTCATTGAATCGTCGCATACCCATAAATACGCCGGAATAACCGCTCCGTACGACGCGCATTATGTTCTCGCCGAGGTCAACCGCGAATATATGCAATACGAGGAAGCGATTACTGCCGCGATGGAACTCGTTCCGTCCGCTCGAAGCTTCGAAATGTATCCATGGCTCGGCGCGCTCTTGTCTAAGGCTGCTTTGACTGAGGCGAGCGCAAATAGATTCAGTGAGAGCCTGCAGCTAATGAAAACTTGTCGAGCAGAGTTATCGGGACCGAACTTGCATGAAGAAATTCATCGAATAGTCGATGAAAACGAATTGTTTGTCCGTGTTCTTCTTCGCGATACCGAGCGAGTCGAAGAATTAGTTTTTCGTATGCCCAAGACTACGACTATTAGCGTGGTCGTGGCCGGGCTGGGTGCTATGCGCAATCCATCCGCGGTACCGGCCCTGTTGGCTTCACTACCTAGAAATACGCTTCGCGAAAAGCTCAACTATGAAATTCTCTCAGCCACGCTAAAGATCCAGCGCCCGAATGATGCGCAGGAGCATATTCATGAGGCGATTCATTTAGCGATGACGCAAGGCCATAAGAACATTTTCTTGACACAAATCCCTGAATTTCAAAATCTATTGTTGACCTTCGCAAGCTCACATCCTAATGTCTATGTCGAGAGTCTTGCCAGCGCGGTTCGAGCAAATTTGCAAAAGATTGGCGCAAACGGTGCGGGGTTAGAGCAGCCTCTGACCAAGCGCGAACTCGATATTTTGCGCCGACTTTCCACGGGGCTGCCGATTTCTCAGATAGCAAGCTCGCTTCACATCTCTAACAACACCATAAAGACGCACCTCAAGAACGTCTATCGAAAGCTGAAGGTCGATTCGCGCGAGAGCGCGGTAGAAAAAGGCCGCGAACTACTCTTGATCTAGTTCTGGTCGAGCGTCGCTTGAATCTCGGCGGTGCGAGCCGAGCGGAGCCGCGGCGACTTGGTCATCGGGAACTCTGGATGTTGATAGAAATCTTCAATCATTACGCAGGCTAAATCGCTGCGTTCGCGGATCACGTGGTGCGACGTGCCGGGAATCATCGCGAGCCGACCGTTGGGAAGAGCCTCATACAGCTCGACGGTGTGGTGGTTGCTGAATGGTTCGTCATCACCGGTGAGCACCAAAACGGGGCACTGAATAGTCGCGAGTTGTTCGAGGGTCATATTCGGCTCTGACTTCCAGACGTCAAATGCCTTTTGAATAACTTCGCGTAACCGAGATGATCCATCGGGCGAATTTGCATCGAACCAGGCTTTATCTTCGTCCGATATCTCGATTGGACCATCTTCAATACTGAGGCCACAGTCGTAGTGATAGTTGGTGCCAATCGCAACGATTGACTTCACTAAATCTGGCCGTTTGATAGCAACCATCAGCGAAATGATTCCGCCGTCGCTCCACCCGATGAGATGAGCCGGACCTTTTACGACGTCTTCAAGAAACGCGATTGCTTCGTCGGTCTGAAAATCAAAGTGGTAAAAACCCTCGCGGATACCGGTGTGGCCATGCGCGGTTCGATCGTAGGCAAAGACGTGATGGTCATGTTCGACCGCAGGCAAAACTGCCCAATCAAATCCTTCGGTTTTGCTTAAGCCACCGTGAAGCAGCACGACGGGTTCACCGTTGTTCTCCCACTCTTTGGTCCAGACCTGGTGACCACGAAGATCGATGTAACCAGTGTGAGGATCAGAATCGGTTAACACGGCAAATTACCGAGCCATCAAATTACATCGAATCCATGATGTGGCGATTGCCGCGATCAAAGGTGAAGTAATTCCAGAACCAATCCGCAATCGTGCCGATTCGGTTACGGCCGCCCATGAGATAGAACAAGTGCAGGAAGAGCCAGGTGAACCAGGCAGCGACGCCGGAGTATCGAATCTTCTTCACTTCTACGATTGCCTTATGGCGGCCAATTGTTGCCATCGAGCCCTTGTCCTTGTACTTAAATTTACGAAGCGGTTGCTTGTGATGGACGCGCAAAATCTGATCCGCGACAAATCGACCGGTCTGCATCGCGACTGGTGCGACCATCGGAAGCGGACGACCGTTTGCGCCCTTGATGCCGACTACGTCACCGACCGCCCAGATGTGTGGATAATTTTTTACTTGGCAGGTGATCTCGGTATCGAGACGTCCGCCAGAGATAGGCAGTGTGAGAGCTTCCATTGCAGGATTGCCCTTCACGCCAGCGGCCCAAATGGTTACTTCGGATGGAATAGACGAACCATCCTTGAGATCAATCTTGCGCCATTCAACTTCTTTCACGGCGGTGTTGGTCATGACTTTGACGCCCAGCTTTTCCAAACCGCGTTGTGACTTTGCAGAGAGCGATTCCGAGAACATCGGCAAAATGCGTGGGCCTGCTTCAATCAAACGAATATCGATGTGACGCGCGGCGTGCGCTTGATCGTTCATCAATGGACCGCGGACCAGCTCGGCGAGTGCGCCAGCCATTTCCACACCGGTTGGTCCTCCGCCGACGACTGTGACAGAGAAACGAGTGTCATCTTCGAAGCGGCAGAGATCTTCAAATCGACGCATGACTTCGGCGCGAATTTGTAGCGCCTCATGAATGGTCTTCATGCCAAGCGCGTACTCCGCGACACCGGGTGTTCCAAAATCTGCAGTGACCGAACCCATGGCGACAACTAGGTGGTCGAATTCAAGTACCTCGCTGCTATCGAGCTTGACCGTCTTGTTGCGGTGGTCGACCGAAATTGGGGAACCCATGCGGAACTCTCCGCCGGTCTTCTGAAGCGCGCCGCGAATGGGATAGGCGACGTGATCCGCGGCCAAGCCAGCGGTCGATACCTGGTAGAGAAGTGGAAGAAATGTTTGGTAGTTGTGGCGATCGACGACGGTCACGTCGGCCTTCTTGCCGAGCGCCTGAGCGGTGGCCATGCCACCGAATCCGCCGCCAAGGATGACGACCTTTG
>DAIPLA010000064.1:0-5990 GCA_036769465.1 Candidatus Nanopelagicaceae bacterium | reverse complement strand
ACCGTTAACAACGTTAACAAGTACTGGTCAAAGTCATGGCGCGATCTCGGCTCAGTAAATGGTGTTGTTTACGCAGCTCCAAACTCAGCTAACAACAAGTCGCTCGTTTGGTACTCACCAAAGCAATTCGCAAAGAACGGTTACACCGTTCCAACAACATGGGCAGATTTGTTCAAGTTGTCAGATGCAATGGTTGCAAAGGGTCAGACCCCATGGTGTGGCGGAATCGAATCTGGCGGAGCTACCGGCTGGCCAGCAACTGACTGGTTGGAAGAGACCGTTGTCCGTATGTACGGCGCAAAGGTTTACAACGACTGGATCGCGGGCAAGGTTCGCTTCTCTGGTTCACAGATTCAATCTGCAATGTCAACCGTTGCTGGTTGGATGTTGAACCCTAAGTACGTAGGTAACGTAAAGACCATCGCAACAACATCATTCCAGTCAGCTGGACTTTCAATTCCTAAGGGAACTGGTTGCCAGATGTTGCAGCAGGCTTCGTTCTACGCTGCTCAGTACCCAGCAGGCACAGATGTTTCACCTACCGGTGACGTTTGGGCGTTCTACCTTCCAACAATCAACCCAGCTGTTAAGACACCTGTAGAAGGTGGCGGCGAGTTCATGTTGGCATTCAACAAGAACCCAGCTACTCAAGAGCTCCAGAACTACCTCTCAACTCCTAACTACGCATCAGCTCGCATCGCTGCAGCTGGCGCTGCTGGTGGATGGTTGACAGCTAACGCTGGCGTTTCACTCTCTGAGTACAAGAACCCATTGGATGCATTGATGGCTAAGTACCTTGCTGATAAGTCAGGTACCTTCGTCTTCGACGCGTCAGATGCTACAAAGGCAGCTGTTAACGCTGCTGAGTGGACAGAGTTGACCAACTGGTTCGCAACAGGCAAGTCACAAGCTGCCGTCGCTGCGTCCATCGACTCCAACTGGTAAGGACTGGTAAATCTGATTTAACCAGTCGTAATTAATGGCAAGGGCCCGGGAAACCGGGCCCTTGTTGTTTTGATAGGATTCCACTTCAACGAAAGGAGACGACGTGGGTTCTTTTTGGTCAACCAACATCACTAAGTTTGGTCAGATTTTTGAAGCCATCGCGATCTTCTTTGCGGTCCTCGGAGTTATTTTTTATCTAGCAGGACGCGTTAAAGGTAAGTTCCAGCGCCCGCTCGCAATTTTGGTGTTGCTCGGACCGGCGCTCTTGTTGCTCATCGGCGGACTTGTTATCCCCGCGATTCAAACAATTCTCTTTAGCTTCAAAGATGACACGTCATCAAAGTTCGTTGGTTTTAAGAATTATGCGTGGGTCGCCACCGATCCCAACATCCACTCGGTTTTGATTAACACCATTCTGTGGATTGCAATCACGCCGGTACTCACAACCGGTCTCGGTTTGTTGCTCGCAATCTTCCTCGATCGCATGAAGCGTGAATCGGTTCCTAAAGCGCTGATTTTTATGCCGATGGCTATCTCCTTCGTCGGCGCTTCTGTTATCTGGCAGTTTGTCTACAACTACGCTGATCCGAAGCAACCACAGACCGGATTGCTCAGCACCATTGTTCGCCACTTGGGATTCACTCCCTCTAACTGGATTTTGACCAGCCCACTGAATAACTTCTTGTTGATGGCCATCTTCGTCTGGGTTCAGACCGGCTTTGCCATGGTGATTTTGTCCGCCGCGATCAAGGCGGTGCCGGCCGATATCGTTGAGGCATCTGCGCTCGATGGCGCCAGTGGATTCAATCTCTTCCGCCAGATCACCTTCCCGATGGTCCGCAGTACCTTCATCGTCGTCTTTGCCACCATGGTTGTTACATCGCTCAAGCTATTCGACATCGTCCGCACGATGACCGGCGGTAACTTCGGCACCAACGTTATTTCGAACGAGATTTACTCCCAGGTCTTCACCAAGTTCAACCAAGGTCGCGGATCCGCGCTCGCCATCGTCTTGTTCTTGCTCGTCACGCCAATTTTGGTTTACAACATCCGCAATATTCGTCGCGAACGGAGCATCGCATGAGCAACAAGGTCATCGCTCCAGTCGCCAGCCACGACGCGGGCCGCAAGCTCTTCTCTTCGAAGATTGCCGCCACCGTGGTCTGGACCGTCACTATTCTCTGGACCATCCCGACCTTTGGTCTGTTGGTCTCGTCGTTCCGCGACAAGCAATCAATCTTTGATTCAGGTTGGTGGACCGCGTTCACTCATCCACACTTCACGCTCGCGAATTACCACTCGGTTCTCTTCGGTAACACATCCGCACCGGGACTCTCGAACGGCGTGCTTCCTTATTTCGTCAACTCAATCGTCATCACGATTCCTGCGGTTGTTTTTCCGATTGCGATTGCAACCATGGCCGCCTACGCGCTTGCTTGGGTTCGATTCCGCGGTAGCGACATAATTTTCTACGCCATCTTCGCACTACAAATTGTTCCGCTTCAGATGGCGCTCATTCCTTTGCTCCAACTCTTCACTGGTGGCGCGCACTTGGGTTCCATCACTCTCATTCCAAAGCTGGGCATCGCCGGAAAGTTTGCGGGTATTTGGTTGCCGCACACGATGTTTGCGTTGCCACTTGCGATCTATCTTTTGCACAACTTCATCTCGTCGCTGCCAAAGGATTTGATGGAAGCCGCGCACGTGGATGGCGCCAGCCACTTCACGGTATTTCGTCGGATTGTTCTACCGCTCGCGACACCTGCGATTGCGGCCTTCTCGATCTTCCAGTTCCTCTGGGTTTGGAACGACTTGTTGGTTGCGTTGACCTTCGCATCCGGCACCGAAGAAGTTGCACCGATTAACGTGAAGCTCGCTTCACTGGTCGGTCAATGGGGATCCAGCTGGGAAGTCTTGTGCGCGGGTGCGTTCGTCACCATCGCACTTCCGCTGGTCGTCTTCTTCTCACTCCAGCGTTACTTCGTCCGCGGTCTGCTTGCGGGCTCGGTTAAGTAAAGCTCAGCAACTAGCGCTGCAACCAGACCGTCGTATCCGACGGGATTACCAACACACCTTTATTGAGCGAGACGCCATCCGCCGATTCCAGCAAGAGTGATACACCTTTAACGTTGACGTGTTGTGCCGAAGTAGAAGCGTTTACAACGACCTCCAAGCCGGGTTCGCGCGTGAAGTGCATGATGCCGGACGCCGAATCGATCCACGTGATGTCACCTTCGCCTCCGAGCGCTGGATGGTTGTGGCGCAGATACAAACTCTTCTTGTACAGGTTAAGGAAGCTGTTGGGGTTATCGATCTCTTGGTCCACGCAGTATTGCGCCCAATCGGATGGTTGCGGCAACCATGGTTTACCGATTCCGTATCCGTAATTGGCTTCCGTTGAATCCCACGGCATCGGCACGCGACATTCGTCGCGACCCTTGTCACTTCCGCCGCTTCGGACGAATGCAGGATCCTGGCGTGCTTCATCCGGCAAATCCGCGCTGGGCATTCCGCGCTCTTCGCCTTGATAGATATAAATTCCGCCGGGCAATGAATGTGTCAACATCGCCAGCGCGCGGGCGCGACGGGCTGATCCGATTCGAGTCACGACCCGCGGCGTATCGTGATTGTTCAACACCCAGGTCGCCGGTGCCTTTACATCGACCAATTCGGCAAGCGTTTGCTTGATGCTGGCGGTCATCGCTTCGGCGTCCCACCCCAACATCATGAAGTTAAAATTAAAGACTTGGTGCAATTCACCCGGGCGCACATAACGTGCGGCGCGCGATGATGGATAGACAAAGGCTTCTGCAACCGTCATTCGATCGCCGTCATATGAATCAAGGATTGCACGCCACTTCTTGTATACCTCGTGTACGCCTTCGCGATCAAAGAACGGCACGTCTGCCAACAATCCAGCGCGCTCTTCGGTGCTGATATCCAAGAAGTCCAAGCGCAACGCGTCGATCAATCGCTCTGGGTCACGATGATCCACCAGCACGCTCTCTTTTACGCATCCATGCGCCACGTCGATTCGGAAGCCGTCGACGCCTAAATCAAGCCAGAAGCGGAGCGTCTTTTCGAAGTCGGCCCAGACATCCGGGTTATCCCAATTCAGATCGGGTTGGCTGGAATCAAAGAGGTGCAGATAGAACTGACCGTCGTCGACTTGCGTCCACGCTGGTCCGCGAAAAATAGATATCCAATTGTTCGGCGGCGTCTTTCCATCCGCGCCGCGACCATCGTGGAAATGAAAGCGTGCGCGCGCCGGTGAGCCTTTCGGAGAACGAAGTGCCTCCTGAAACCACTCATGCGCTGAGGAGAAATGGTTGGGGACGATATCGGCAATAAATTTAATTCCGTGCGAATGCGCCGCCTCGATTAACGCCTTCGCGTCCTCGATGGTTCCAAATCGTGGATCGACATCGCGCGGATTGGAGACGTCGTATCCGCCGTCCTTGTTTGGCGATGTGTAGAACGGACTCAACCAGATTGCATCGACACCGAGATCAGCCAGGTACGGCAGCTTCTCGATGACACCGCGAAGGTCTCCCTCGCCGTCGCCGTTGGAATCACGGAACGAACGAGGGTAGACCTGATAAATCGCGGCGTCGCGCCACCATGCGGATGAACTCATGACGCCAGTCTATTGAGCCGAAGCGAAGTTATTAGCTCGATGCCGCTTCGCCCAATGTGACGGTGTACGCACGTTGGTTTGTCAGAGTTGGGCCCGCCATGATGGTGACGGTGGTCTTTGGTGCAAAGGCGCGGATGCGCACGATCGCGGTGACCTGATCCGGAATCTTCACGCCGTTGATCTGCGTGATGATCGCGCTGTCAGGAATGCCCGCGGCTTGTGCAGGTCCTTGTCCGGTGACGCCAGTCAAGGTGCATTGCGCGTATGGCAACATCTTGGCGCCCTTGCCGGTGTAATTATTATCGAAGCAGACGCCGAGCAATGGTCGGGTCGACTTTCCGGTCGCGATGATTTGGTTAATGATGCGATTCGCTTCATTTATCGGAATCGCAAAACCGAGACCGATCGAACCTGATTGTGACGTGGACAAGCCAGATGATGATGTAGAAGCGATTGCGGAGTTAATGCCAATCATTTCGCCCGCAGCGTTGGTTAGTGGTCCACCAGAGTTGCCGGGGTTGATCGCGGCGTCGGTTTGAATCGCATCAACATACGACTCGGTGCCTGAAGTTCCGGTTGTGACCGGACGATTAAGCGACGAGACGATTCCGGCGGTGACCGTGTGATCCAATCCGAGTGGCGATCCAAATGCGATGACTTGATCACCGATACTCAACGCGGTGGAATCACCTTGTGCAATGACGGGTTGATTTCCGCGCGCAATTTTCAAAACAGCTAAGTCGTAATTCGCATCGCGTCCTACGATGGTCGCGCTGACATCATCGCCGTTATCGAGCGTGACCGAGACGGTGCCGGCCCCGCCGACCGCCGCGTCGATGACGTGATTGTTGGTCACGATGTACGAACTCGTCGCGTCGCTCTTAATGATTGATCCAGATCCAGTATCGCCACCAGTCGAAGTGGTGACATTTACGGTGACCACGGCAGGAGAGACCTTGGCAACGACTGCTTTAATTGAATTATTGGCGACGATGGCCGCGCTCTGTGCTGGCGCACCGAGAGTGACCAAAGAGCGACCCGCTGCGCAGGTGCCGGTCGACGACGCGTAGATCGCGCTCGTACGGTTATCCACGCACGCGGTTGTGACATTGCCGCTAAAGGTTCCAGCGGCGGTTGCTACGCCACCTGCGACGGTGGCACCAACGACGAATCCCATAGCCAGCTTTGCTGGCGTTGTTGTGAATAGTTTTCTCATGCGCTCATCCAATCCCGTTGACCTTGAAATTTTAGGGGACTCGGGTGAAAGTTTCCTGAGAAGCTAGGCTTCATCCGTGGATATCCCCGCCATCGAAACCGAGCGATTGTTGCTGCACGCGGTGCTTCCCGAGGAATATGAAATCCTTGCGGAGAATCGAGCGGACCCACGACTCTGGATTAATCGCGGCTT
>DAIPLA010000063.1:0-6003 GCA_036769465.1 Candidatus Nanopelagicaceae bacterium | reverse complement strand
TACATCGCTCCTTCGAGCGCAGCGACCATCCGCCAACGCGAAATTAACCGCTCATAACCGTATCCAGCGGCCGCGCCATCACCCGATGCCAACCCCGCCAACGATGTATTGATGTCCTCGATCGAGGTATCGGCCTCGAGGCCATTCTCGCCGCTTTCGATCAACGCCTTCTCTAGATAACCAGCCAGGCCGCCGTAATCAACTTCAACGATCGAATCGGCGTGGAACAAATCCATCCACTCCAACAAATCCGCGATCTCTTGTTCAATCGGACCATTGCCAAATGACGCGACCACCGCTTGATGCGTGAACATGCAACGCGCCTTCGCATTAGCAATCGACGTGCGCATCACGACAAACGGACCATCGGTGGACTCGCCACGAATCCGATCCTCCGGCTTGAAGAGACTGAACCACCGCGGCGGAATCATCCACGTCTCGGTGATGATGTGCGGAACCTTGTCTTCGATGACCTCGGAATTAACCTTGATCGCTTCTTCCACATTCTCTGGCACAAATATCTTTGCCACCGGCAAGGGCAAGGTGTCCTTGAAATTTTCTAACGCCGCCCACACGCGCGCGGCAGTGGACCATGGGCAGACGTATCGTTTGCCATCCCATTCCAAAATATGCGCGCCATCAGGGCGCAACGCGGGCGGCTCGGTGACAATCACGCGTTGCAACGCGCGATGTTGTTCATCCCATCCGGTCGACGCCGTAATCGGAATCGCGCTCCACCGCAGTTGTTCGGCTGGCGAAAAAGCGCTGATGGGTTCGTAGATACGAAGAGATGCAACGTAAGGCGTGGGACGCATTACGAAACCTTATGCACGGGCGATGTAGTTGCCCTCTGCGAACGGGTCATCATCTTGATCGTTGGTGGCGGGAGTAATCTCACCGTGAAGTTCTTTGGATAGGCGCTCAAGGTCCATATCGTGTGATGAATACTTGAGATCGCGCGCTACTCGAGTTGCTTTAGCTTTCTGCCGGCCTCGCCCCATGAGCCAGACCTCCTTACGCTATAAGTTCTTTTTAATGTCTCAGGTGCGTAGGTTATCGCGCCCGGTAGGTGCCTTCCAGCGAAGCCGATCCAGGCGAGCCCGCCGCCCCTGTCTTCTGGATAACACCGGCGACCCATGCCTTCATTCCCCGCGCAGCCAGGCTCTTGAGCGCCCGATCCGCGTGGTCTGGGGCCACGATGGCGACCATGCCGATGCCGCAGTTCCAGGTCCGCTCCATATCGGGTTGAGGGACCTTGCCCTGGTGGGCCAGGAATTCCATCTCGATCGGCAGCGACCAGGTTGAGCGGTCATAGACCGCGGTCAGGCCGTCGGGCATCACGCGCGCGGTGTTCTCGGCGATACCGCCGCCGGTGATGTGGCTATAAGCATGAAGCTCTTCGCCCAATCCCTTGTGCAACGCCAAGCAATCCAGCGAATAAATCTCGGTCGGCGTCAAAAACACCTCGCCGCTGGTCTTTCCAAATTCCGCAACTTCGTAATCAAGACTTAGGTTCTGCGTCTTAATAATGTGGCGTACCAACGAATAGCCGTTAGCATGCAAACCCGACGATGGCATCGCGACCAACACATCGCCCTCGCGAACTCGATCCGCGCCCAACAACCGCGGCGCATCCACAACACCAGTCGCGGCGCCCGCGATATCAAACTCATCGATCTCCATCAGACCCGGATGCTCAGCGGTTTCGCCACCAACCAACGCCGTGCCCGCTTTCTGACAACCGCGCGCGATACCCGCAACAATCTCGGCGATCCGCTCTGGAAATACTTTGCCGACCGCGATGTAATCCGTCATAAACAACGGCTCTGCGCCACAAACAACCAAATCATCGACAACCATCGCGACTAAATCTTCACCAATCGTGTCGTACTTACCCAACGCGCGCGCAATCTCGGTCTTCGTGCCAACACCGTCGGTCGACGTCGCGAGCAACGGCCGCGTCATACCCTTCAGCGCAGATGCGTCGAACAAACCAGCAAAACCACCAATGTCGCCAACGACCTCGGGGCGACGCGCCTTTTTCAAATGCGCCTTCATTAATTCAACCGCGGTATCCCCCGCGTCAATATCTACACCCGCTTGTGAATACGTGCTCATTCGTGGCGATTCACAACTTCTAACAAATTCTTACCGGCCGACAAATCCGCAGGAATATCTATCGGATACTGACCTGTGAAGCAGGCGGTGCAGAGATTGTTTTCCGCAATCGTCGTCGCCTCGACCAACCCCTCCATCGAGACATAACCCAATGAATCCGCGCCGATCGAACGGCGAATCTCTTCCACTTCCAACCCCGCAGCGATTAATTCCGCGCGCGATGCAAAATCTATGCCGTAATAACACGGCCACTTCACGGGTGGCGAAGAAATGCGGACGTGAATCTCGAGCGCACCCGCCTCGCGCAACATCCGCACCAACGCGCGTTGAGTATTACCGCGAACAATCGAATCGTCCACGACAACAATGCGCTTGCCTTCGATGATCTCGCGCAACGGGTTGAGCTTCAGACGAATACCGAGCTGGCGAATCGTCTGCGACGGCTGAATAAAGGTGCGGCCTACGTACGAGTTCTTCACCAATCCAGCGCCATACGGAATCCCGGACGCGCGCGCGTAACCCACTGCGGCAGGTGTGCCCGATTCTGGAACCGGAATAACTAAATCAGCTTCGACCGGATGTTCCTTCGCCAACTGCTCGCCCACCGCCACGCGCGTCGCGTGAACATTGCGACCCGCGATCGAGGTATCAGGACGCGCTAAATACACGTATTCAAAGATGCAACCCTTGGGTTCTGGCGTCGCCCAATGATGCGAACGCAATCCATTCTGGTCAATCGCAATAAATTCGCCGGCCTCGACTTCGCGCACAAATGACGCACCTACGATATCCAGCGCCGCGCTCTCCGAGGCCACGACCCAACCGTGTTCTAACTTTCCGATCACCAACGGGCGAACGCCGTTGCGATCGCGCGCGGCATACAAGGTGTGCTCGTCCATAAAGACCAACGAGAAGGCGCCCTTTAACGTCGGCAAAACCGCCAACGCGGATGATTCAAAATTCTTACCTTCTTGCGCGGCGATCAACGCGGTCATGATCTCGGTATCCGTCGTCGCGCGCATCGCGTCGGTATTCGCGCCTTCAATCTTCGCCAACGTCTCGGCCAAATCACCAGTGTTCGTCAGGTTGCCGTTGTGCGCCAACGCCAGCGTGCCGTGATTCGTCGCGCGAAGCGTCGGTTGCGCGTTATTCCACGTGCTGGAACCGGTCGTGCTGTAACGACAATGACCAATCGCGAGATTACCGGTCAGTGTTGCAAGATCACTCTCGGTAAATACCTGCGAAACCAGACCCATATCTTTATAAACAAAGATTCGATCGCCGTCGCTGGTCGCGATGCCAGCGGACTCTTGTCCGCGATGTTGTAACGCATACAAACCGTAAAAGGTCAGCTTCGCTACTTCTTCGCCCGGCGCCCAGACACCAAATACGCCGCACTCATCTTGTGGCGCGTGATCCTCGGGAAAGAGCTCGTGCGTTAACTTTCCATCGGGACGCCGGCTCATGCACGAATCCTAGTAAAAATCGAGCTGATGTCCGACCGCTCACCCGAGGCCAAGACCGCGCCGTTATAAATCGCATCGCTCCACGTCAACGAACCATCCGCCAACGCAAACAAGGTCTCGGCGCTCATCTCCACCACATTGGGCGGAGTGCCGCGCGTGTGCTTGGGACCGTCGACACATTGAATCGCTGAGTAAGGCGGAACACGAAGTTCCACCGCGTGACCCGGCGCCACCGCAGAAATCTGCGCGAGCACATCTTTTACTCGCTGCATGACTTCTGGATCGCGCATTACTTCTATCCGAAGAGTTTGTGGAAGGTCTCGGTGTGCGCCTTGCGCAATTCAACCAACGGAATGTGCGCGCCGTTAATCGTCAACACATCGCCGCCAGATTGACCCAATCGCGCAATCGCGATTCCGTGCTTTGCGGCAAGCGCCTTCAGAGCATCCGAATCCTTCGGCTCCACCGCAACAACTACACGTCCCGGTGTCTGAGCAAAGAGTTCAGCAGCGATATCACCGACGAATTCAATGGTCGCACCCACGTTGTTCTTCAGAACCATTTCAGTAATACCTGCGGCAAATCCACCATCCGATAAATCATGCGCCGCGGCAAATAATCCTTGGCCTTCGAGCAACAACTTCACCAAACGCGTCTCGTGATCGACATCCGCCTTCGGCGCGGTGTCGCCCATCTGACCGTGAATGTGCGCCCATTCGGATCCGCTGAAGTTATTGTCGGTCGTGCCGAGTTGGTAAATGTCGAGCCCCGCCTTAGGCAGACCCATCTTCGTGCGAGTGCGCACATCTTGAATAACGCCAAGAACACCGATCACCGGCGTGGGAAGAATCGCTACCGAACCGGTCTGGTTATAGAACGAAACGTTGCCGCCGGTCACCGGCAGACCCATCTCGAGCGCGATATCGGCCAAGCCACGAACTGTCTCGGCGAATTGCCACATAACGCCAGGATCTTCGGGTGATCCAAAGTTCAAACAGTTAGTGATTGCTAGCGGCTTTGCGCCCGTCACCGCGATATTGCGACATGACTCCAACAACGCCAGCTTTACGCCTTCGTATGGATCCAAGTACGACCAGCGCGCGTTCGCATCGGTAGAAATCGCGACGCCGAGATGCGTCTGCTCGTCAATCCGAATCATTCCGGAATCTTCGGGCTGGGAAACAACAGTGTCGCCACGAACATAACGATCGTATTGATCGGTGACCCATGACTTATCCGCGATGTTTGGTGACGCAATCAGCTTCAAGATCGCCTCTTTAATCTCGGCTGGTGTCTGTGGCATCGGAACCTTGGCCGGTGTCAGCGAATCCAAATACGCAGGACGCTGCATCGGACGGTTATAAACCGGACCATCATGGGCAACCGTGCGAGGTGGAACATCCACAATCAACTCGCCATTCCACGTAATGTGGAGGCGATCTCCTTCGGTGACCTGTCCAATAACGGTCGCGGTCACATCCCACTTCTTGCAGATCTGCATGAATCGTGCCAGCTTCGACGGCTCGATAATCGCGCACATCCGCTCTTGTGATTCGGACATCAAAATCTCTTCTGGCGACAACGACGGATCGCGCAGCGGAACCTTCTCGAGTTGGATATCCATTCCGCCCGAACCACCGGATGCTAACTCGCTGGTCGCGCATGACAATCCCGCGCCGCCCAAATCTTGAATACCTACGACCAAGTCCTCAGCAAAAATCTCGAGCGAGCACTCAATCAAAACTTTTTCAGCAAACGGATCGCCAACCTGAACAGCGGGACGCTTCGCGGCTTTACCCGATGCGAATGTCTCGGATGCAAGTACGGATACACCGCCGATGCCATCGCCACCGGTCTTTGCGCCGAACAACACAACTAAATTGCCGGTGCCGTGCGCGGTCGCCAACTTGATATCGGAATGCTTCATGACGCCAACGCACAAGGCGTTGACTAATGGATTGCCGGCATATGTCTCGTCGAAAACTACTTCGCCACCGATATTTGGCAGACCCAAGCAGTTGCCGTAACCACCAACGCCAGCGACGATGCCTGGCAATACGCGACGCGTATCTGGCGCATCCGCAGGACCAAATCGAAGCGGATCCATCACCGCAATCGGACGCGCGCCCATCGTCAAAATATCGCGAACGATTCCGCCAACGCCGGTCGCAGCACCTTGATACGGCTCAACAAATGATGGGTGGTTGTGAGATTCAATCTTGAAGGTGACCGCGTAGCCCTGACCGATATCAACAACGCCAGCGTTCTCGCCGATGCCTACAAGCAGCGCATCGCTCTTGACCGCCTTTTCACCAAATTGCTTTAAATGAATCTTGGAAGATTTGTATGAGCAGTGCTCGGACCACATCACCGAATACATCGCGAGTTCGGACGATGTCGGGCGACGACCAAGAATCTG
>DAIPLA010000062.1:3549-6081 GCA_036769465.1 Candidatus Nanopelagicaceae bacterium | reverse complement strand
AGGATAAGCAGGTCTACTCGCTCGACCTCGGCGCGCTTGTTGCCGGTTCACGTTACCGCGGAGATTTCGAAGAGCGCTTGAAGAAGGTCTTGAAAGAGATTCGTACTCGCGGAGACATCATTCTTTTCATCGATGAGATTCACACTCTTGTTGGTGCTGGTGCGGCAGAAGGTGCGATTGATGCGGCAAGCATCTTGAAGCCAATGTTGGCCCGCGGCGAGTTGCAGACAATCGGTGCAACCACGCTGGATGAATATCGCAAGCACTTAGAGAAGGATGCCGCACTTGAGCGTCGCTTCCAGCCAATTCAGGTAGCCGAGCCATCGGTTGCTCACACCATTGAAATTCTCAAGGGACTTCGCGATCGCTACGAATCCCATCACAAGGTATCGATTTCCGATGATGCGTTGGTATCCGCCGCAACGTTGGCAGATCGCTACATCTCCGATCGCTTCTTGCCAGATAAGGCGATTGACCTGATTGATGAAGCCGGATCTCGACTTCGCATTCGTCGCATGACCGCGCCACCAGAGCTTCGTGCCTTCGACGACAAGATTGCCGCAACTCGCAAGGAGAAAGAGTCCGCGATTGACGGCCAGGATTTCGAACGCGCAGCTGCGCTTCGCGATACCGAGAAGAATCTGATTGCAGAAAAGAATGAGGCGGAAAAGTCATGGAAGGCTGGCGACCTTGACGTCGTCGCTGAAGTCAACGAAGAGTTGATCGCGGAAGTTCTTTCGACCGCGACCGGTATCCCGGTCTTCAAGCTGACCGAGCAAGAGACGTCTCGTTTGCTCCGCATGGAAGACGAACTCCACCGTCGCGTGATCGGACAAGATCAAGCGATTAAGGCCTTGTCACAAGCGATTCGCCGTACTCGCGCGGGATTGAAAGATCCAAAGCGTCCGGGCGGATCATTTATCTTCGCTGGCCCATCCGGCGTTGGTAAGACCGAGTTGTCACGCACCTTGGCGCAGTTCCTCTTCGGAGATTCTGACGCGCTCATTCAATTGGATATGTCCGAGTACAGCGAGAAGCACACCGCATCTCGCCTCTTTGGAGCACCTCCAGGTTTCGTCGGTTACGACGAGGGCGGACAGCTGACCGAAAAGGTTCGCCGTAAGCCATTCTCAGTCGTTCTCTTCGACGAGGTCGAAAAAGCGCACCCAGATATCTTTAACTCGCTCTTGCAGGTTTTGGAAGATGGTCGCTTGACCGATGCGCAAGGTCGCGTCGTTGACTTCAAGAACACGATCATCATCATGACCACCAACCTTGGTACCCGCGATATCGCGAAGACCTTGGGACTTGGATTCCATAACTCGGAGGATGCACTCGGAAATTACGAGCGCATGAAGGGCAAGGTCAACGACGAGCTGAAGTCACACTTCCGCCCTGAATTCCTGAACCGTATCGACGACGTTATCGTCTTCCATCAGTTGTCAGAGGTTGAAATCATCAAGATTGTTGATCTCATGATTGCTAACTTGGATGAGCGCTTGCGCGCGCGCGATATGGGCATCGAGCTCACATCCGCTGCAAAGGCGTTGCTCGCTAAGCGTGGCTACGATCCGCTGCTTGGCGCGCGTCCGCTGCGTCGTTGCATCCAGCGTGAAATTGAGGATGTCCTATCGGAGAAGATTTTGTTTGGTGATGTTAAGGCCGGCGAAATCACCTTGGTCGACGTTAAGACCGAAGATGATAAGGAAATCTTCACCTTCACAGGAACTCCTAAGGCGGAGTTGCCAGACACGCCTGGTGACCTGGCTGAGACTCCTGCGAACTGAGACAAAAATACTCAACAAAAGCCCCGCCGATTGGTGGGGCTTTTGCTTTATGCTTCAACCATGCACCGGACGGCAATTTCAGCTCGTGCGCTGATTACAAGTGCCGTCTTGCTCCTATCTGCAATTGGTGCCCACCTTCTCGCCTGCGGCACTCTCATTTCCACCGTGCCACTATTCGCAACCGCGATTCTCATAGTCTTGTCGGTCGCGCTGATAATGCGACACCAACTAAGTCGAACTCGGTCTATCCTTTTGGCAATTGCGGTTCAAATCGGCACTCACTATTTGTTGGGATCATCGCACCTGTCGTTAATAAGCCCCATCTGCGGTGGATCGCATTCTTATTTTGTAATTCCAATGAGTTGGACGATGAATCACTGGGTGATGTTTATTGCACATTCGGTGTCCGCTATCGTCTCCTACTTTCTAATTCAGCACAGTGAGAAGATCTGGCATTTGATGAGCATTGAGATTTTTGCTCCTATTCAGCTGATGGTCATCTTGATTGTGCCAAAACAAAAAGATTTGGTTTCTCAGACAAAAATTGATGTCGCCAAAATCAAACCCATGATTCAAACTTTCTTGACCGAAGCAAGTTCACGGCTTAGCGCACCTCCATTTTTGCTTGCCCGTTAATTGTCTTAAAAGGTCTTACCCTCCATTATTTATCCATCTAAAAGAAAGCGTTAAAACTATGAAAAAATTTCTATTTGCACTCGCCGCTGGCTCGCTAGTGTTTGCGGGA
>DAIPLA010000062.1:0-3449 GCA_036769465.1 Candidatus Nanopelagicaceae bacterium | reverse complement strand
CTTAAGGCTTATCAAGCGCTATTCGGAGATTACAACTGGTCGATACTTGGCGGTACAACCTCGAACCTCAAAACTTTCTGGGGCTATTTTGGAGCCTCGATTGAAAAAGATGCATACTCGGCTTCTGATATAAAGAAGTTGCCGGTTGACTGGCAAACCGGCAAGGTCAATACCTTTGATATCAGCCATACCGACGAAGTCGTTCTGGTCGGACCAAAGCAGACGTGGAGTTGGTTAGATCTGGGTAATCCGAATCCGGGTAAGGCTTCAATTCCAGCCAAATTAAAGGCGTTCCTGAGCGATGACGGTTTGAGCAATCTCGCACATCCGCAAGAGCCAAGCTGGACGCCATCCGCTGTTTACTCTGCACTGAAAACGGTTGCTGGCGTAAAGGTTGGCGCATAACACATGACGATTAAATTCTGGTCCCGCTTAGCGGCGGGACCACTCTTGGTAACCGCTGCACTTTTGTTCGCCAGCCCAGCTCAGGCACATACGGTTTTAGTGGGATCTAGCCCTGCCGTAAATTCAACAGTTACAACCCTGCCTTCGCAATTGACCCTGACTTTTGCCGACAACCTCTTGCAGGTCTCGAGCAAAGTTTTGAATTCGGTCTCTGTCACCGATTCCATGAATATGGAAATCGCTTCTAACACTGTTGTTAAGGGGAACACCTTGACCGCAGATTTGAGGGAAACGATGGCGATGAGCGGCACATTCACGGTTAACTATCGAGTAGTGGCGCTGGATGGTCACGTTGTCACCGGCAAATACAAATTCATCGTGGGTGCTAAGGCTTCGTCTTCACCGACGGTGGCGATACCGACATCCGGAACTCAAAACCTGATGGCAAATCTCACCGGCTCGTTGGCTGGAGTGAAGAACAGCTCCGCTTCTGGAGTTGCTCATCTTGCCTTCAACTTCACGACCCAACAGGTTTGTTACACAGTTTCGGAGTCAGGCCTCACCGGAATTACCGCGATGCATCTCCATCCGATGATGCAAGGATCATCGATGAATATGACCGTCTCGGATGAAGTCTTTATCTTGCTCAACAATAATGCCGTGAATGCATCGACTCCGATTTGCACCCCGGTTAAGCCATTGATGATGGCAGAAATCGTTGCGAATCCATCGCACTATGCCGTCATGATTCACACCAAGGCACACCCCGATGGTGCCATTGCGGGCTGGCTGAAAAAGAGTAACTAGCTAGAAGCTAGCCGAAGCTTTCTGCCACTCTTCTCGATCAGCCCATCATCGAGCAGGGTGGCAATCGCTTTTTCGAGCTGAGATTCGCTCGGCCAAAATTTCTTTAATTGTGTCGCTGTAACCGTGTCCGCCTCGCGCAGGTGTTTCATCACAACGCCACGACACTGACGATCGCTACCCGCAAAGGTTGCCTGTCGCTTTATTTCGGTGCGTGGAAATCCGGCCAGCTTCCAGGTGCAATCCTTCGCAAGAAAGCAGGAATCACAGCTTGGTGAACGCGAGGTGCATATCAGCGCGCCAAATTCCATGGTGGCCGCGGCCCAAGCATCGCCGCGACTTGTGGGGATAAGTTCAGATCGAAGCTTGCGTTCTAGCAAAGAAGGCGAGCTGGAGGGGAATTCAACGCCGTCAAAATATCTCCCAAAGAAACGGCGAATATTTATATCCAAAACCAGGGTGGACTCGCCATACGCGAAGGCCATGATGGCAGCGGCGGTGTAATCACCAACGCCTGGCAACGCGATCAACTCGGCGCGATCACGTGGAACCTTGCCGCCGTGGTGTGCCGAAATTACCTTTGCCGACTCATGTAATCGAAGCGCGCGACGTGGATATCCCAACCGACCCCACGCTTTGATCACATCTGATTTCGGCGCCTTGGCTAACGCATCGGCACTGGGCCAGCGCTCCATCCACTCGTTCCAGATTGGAAGCACTCGGTTGACCGGGGTTTGTTGCAACATGAATTCACTAACAAATACGCCCCACGGAGTGGTGTTGCGCCAAGGTAAATCGCGTTTGTTCTTATCGAACCAATTAATTAATTTTGACGCGAGCGATTGCTTGCTCAAGGCGCGCAACTTCCATAATCTCAATGCCAGGAATCTTTAAATCGCTACCGGTCGGGACCATCGCTCGCTTAAAGCCGAGTCGAGCAGCCTCTTGAATTCGTTGCTGTGCGCCGGTCACTTTACGAATTTCGCCGGCCAATCCGACCTCGCCAATCGCTACTAAATCACCAGGGAGCGCGAGCCCCTTTGCTGCAGATCCAACCGATAACGCGACAGCTAAGTCAGCGGCTGGTTCGTTGATCTTCATGCCGCCAACGGTCGCGACGTAGACATCGCGCCCAGAGATGCGAACACCAGCGCGTAGTTCGAGCACGGCTAAAGTCATTGCGGTTCGCGGGTTATCCAGACCAGATGTCACGCGACGCGAGTTGCCGTAATCCCTGCCATCTGATGTCGCTACGCCAACCAGCGATTGAATCTCTGCCAACAATGGGCGACGACCTTCAAGCGTGACCGTTACGCAGGTGCCCGGGACTGGCTCGATATGTCGGGTGGTGAAGAGTCCGGTGGGATCGGGAAGGCTGGTGATTCCGGATTCGGTCATATCGAAGCAACCGACTTCATCCGATGCTCCGAAGCGATTCTTGATCGCGCGAATCAGGCGCAACCGCGAATGGCGCTCGCCCTCGAAGTTGAGAACCACATCCACAATATGTTCGAGCAAACGCGGACCAGCAATCGAACCATCTTTGGTCACGTGTCCAACAAGGACAAGCGTGATTGAACGTTCTTTCGCGATGCGAATGAGCGCGGCAGCTATTTCTCGAACTTGGGTTACGCCACCAGGTGCACCATCAACCGCGGCGGAGGCGATTGTTTGGATCGAATCGATAATCAAGAGTTGTGGCTTAACCGCGTCGATATGCGCGATGACCGCGCCGAGCTCGTTCTCCGAGGCCAACCACAAATTTGGATCGATCGCATTCAAGCGCTCCGCGCGAAGTCGCACTTGTGAGGCAGATTCTTCGCCAGATATGTACAGCGATGTAATTTTTTGTCGTGCGCTCTCGGCAGCCACATTAAGAAGGAGTGTTGATTTACCCACACCTGGCTCGCCGGCCAACAAGATTGCGGCGCCTGGCACCAAACCGCCACCGAGCACTCGATCGAGTTCGCTGACGCCGGATGAGCGCGCCTTCGCGTTCTCTAGATTTACTTCACCGATGGGTTGGGCGGCGGCGGTGACATGACCGGCGACCAACGAAAGTTTCTTGGGTGCTGCGATTTCTTCAACGCTGCCCCAGGCCTGACATTCACCACAACGGCCGACCCACTTTGAGGTCGTCCAACCGCACTCCGTGCAGCGGAATGGGTCCTTCGCGGGTGCTGGAGTCTTGGCCACTACCGAAGATTAACGGCCAGCGGCGACAGAGGCTGGGTGAATGA
>DAIPLA010000061.1:0-6161 GCA_036769465.1 Candidatus Nanopelagicaceae bacterium | reverse complement strand
CCATTAACAAGAATTAAGCCCCGCCAGAAATGGTGGGGCTTTTTTCATGCCGAAAACAACTAGCTAGCTATTCACCACGATGCTGATTTGAGCAAGGTCGGTGGCATAGACCGTTCCAATATCCAGCGCCACGCCATCCGTTGGGTTATTGGAACCGTCAACAAACCCAGAATGCGTTGAATTCACATAAGCATCTGTCTTGCACTCGGCACCTCCGGCAAGGAATGAATATTTTCCGTAAATATCCAAGCCGTTATTGAAATTGACCGCCGACGAGAGAGCGCTCGCAGTCAAACAGTTAAAGTGTGCACCCGGTTGTGCATTTGCGGTATGGGGAGTAGGCAACGGATTCGAAAGTTGAACGTTGATTTGCATGTAATCACCAATACAAGGCTTTGGAATATTGGCAATATTAATCTTAGAAAGTGTGTACCCGAATGTGCTCGGGTTATAAGCAACGCTCAGCGAAATGTCTAGGCTGACGGGATTTGTGCCATACGTGGATGTATCTATCGCATCGGTACATGAAGCGACGTTTCCGGATCCCACACCAAGGTTTGGTCGCACCGTGTAAACGGTTGCGTCTCGTCCGTTGGTTCCGTTAGTTCCGGGAGTACCTGGTGCTCCTGGCGCTCCCGGTGCGCCTGTTGCGCCAGCGGGACCTGTTGCTCCGGCAGGACCAGCTGGGCCTGCAACTCCTGTAGGTCCGGCAGGACCAGCTGGGCCGGTTGCACCTGGTGCGCCATCGACGCCCATGTGTCCATCAACTCCAATACGTCCATCCAAACCGCGTGCGCCTGCAGGTCCTGCTGGACCAACTAATCCTTGTGGACCCTGTGCGCCTTGAACAACCAGTAGCTGTTGATCAACACCAGTTTTGTTAATAATTGTTGTTGTAGGCCCACCATTATTTGACGGCGCAACGCTTTGAGTCGCCGTAGTTACAGCACCTGATGATGCCTTCAGTGGTTTAAATCCAAAGAGAAGCAAGAGCAAAATCACGATGATAGTGAGTACACCTTCAAAGATTCGACGACGTCGTTTGCTGCGCTCAAGGTGTTTAAGGTACTGCGCCCGAGGCGAGTACACGTACTCATCCGAAAGTCCCGCTGCAATTTGGTCGTAGGCTTCTTCGACATCAAAGCCCTCGTCCTTGTGAAGCTTCTTGGTGACAATGACCGGCTTCTCGTCAAACAAACGAGCGTCGTATTGCGCACGTTGTTCGGGGTCAGACAAGACGGTGTAGGCCTCGATAACCTCTTGAAACCTAATCTGGCTTTCTGGATCGGAGTTTCGATCGGGGTGAAGCGTGAACGCTAAGCGACGGTATACCGCACGAATTTCGTCGTGACCCGCGTCGGAGGAAACGCCAAGGATCTCGTAGTAATCGCGCTCGTCTTTATCTGACTTCGCCATGTACTAGATCACCCCCGTAGTCATGCCTAGGGCAATAATAAATAGCACGGGACCCATCACACGGTAGAGAAACTTCATCTTTGGGCGCACGTACCAGCGCTCATCCCCCGCCCTCGGTTTGCGGCCAAACATCTTGAGGATGCCGATAACAAATCCTGGAACGGCCATCAGAACGAAGAGCGTTTGGGTACTTGAAGCAGCCGAAAGGTGAGAGTGGTGAATCCACGTGGAGTACCAGCGGCCGATCAGCGTCATCACAATCATCGAAGGAATACCCACGGGAAGTATTTGATACAACAAGGTGCTGTTAGGGAATTTTGATTTGAAGACGCCAATCAACGTCGGCGCCATGAAGAAGCCCAGGGCAGCCCAGAGTTGCCACGAATTACCGAGAAAGGAAATCGCAAAGAATAGGAAGAGCAGGCTGCGCGTCATCCACGTGATCAGTCGCGCCGTCGAATGCTGGCCATGCGTCGTTTCGGGCGACAGATAAGCCAGGTAATACGGATTGCGCTGATTCACGTATTCCTCAATCAGATAGCGAAGTGCTATTGCTCCGCCAGCGACATATCCGAGAACGCTCGCGTGCGCGGACAGAGGCAACGTGAGGTGTGCAAAGCCGTTGAGCCCAAGAACAACTTCGTGGACTGCCCAACCGGTCAAAGTGGACCCAACAACGATATCTGTTGCACGATCCCAGAGGCCCGCGTCATTTGCCGAACGTCGCATCGGACGCGTGGCATTAGCCATAAGTGCGGGCGCCATCCACAAAATCGAGAGGCCGAGAAACGTTCGAATGTCATAGGCGCTTCCGAAGAAATGACTCGTAAGCGCAAGCACGCCGAAGGTGACGGCAGCGAGAAATCCAGCGCCAGCATCTGCAACCCCAAGAGCGACCAAGAAAATAGAAATGGTCAGCGAAGGTGTGGTGATGTAACCGATTCCCGAAATGTCATGAAACGCCAGCGCTCCCCCGAGCAAACCAAGGACGGGCAGAAAAAGTACGAGCGATCCGAGCGAGAACTGAAGATATCCGCCGTCCGACACCAATCGAGATATCAGTGACGAGAAGCGTGCGCTGCGAATAGTTACGTCGCTGCGCCAGTGGTCCAATGCGATTGATGAAACCATTCCAGCCGAATGCTTGCGGCGCGACTTAAATGTTCGACCAATGGACTCCGTGTTGAGAGTTCCTAGTGTCGTTTGATCGCCCGAGTATTCGTTGTTTTGACTAGCGCGCAATTGATCCTCGCGGCCGGCGGCCCAGGTCGCGATCAGCGCAAAGAATGTGACCGCAATCTTCCCGGTTGTCTTCGTGTCCGTCAGTGGGTTATATCCCGCGCTTTGATACTCCACGACCCGAACGGATCCGTAATCGCGTGTTGTTCCGTCGGCGAGATATGCCCTCACCGCGTACTGCCCTAAAGGGAAATTAGCGGGCAGCAGAACTCGATAGATCTCGCGGCCTTGTACGGCGCCTTGCGAAGCGAATTTCAACGTCTGCGCCTGGCCCACAAGGTCTAAATCCGTCACATTGGTAGCAATCACCGAATCGATGGCTACTTGTTGCATTGCCGATCGTTCCCACGTCAGATGCGGGACGCCTGCGGCGAGCGCGATAGATGGCGCCTCGATGACGAAAATAAAGGCGGTGGCAATTAAGGCAAATGCGCGACGCATCACCAGCGACGCTTTGCCCATGTCAATAATGCAATTCCACACACGAATAACCCGACGGTGAAGGGATTCAAATATTTTCCGATTGCAGGAATCTTGAAAAGCATGACGCCTTCGATGTCATTGAGCCTTGGGTGATTCAAATCTGGTGCTGGGTTGGCGTCGCCCTTGAATGTGAAGCCATCCTTGGCGCTGCCACCGATAATGCGGTGAGCCCAGCTCGAAACTGCTTTGCCCTGCAGGTCGCGCGCGTGATAAATCGCGACCTTCCCGACAGCAGGCGTATCCCATTGTGGCGCTGCTGCCACCACGATGTCGCCCGGGCGGATTGCAGGAATCATCGATCCTGTTAATACCGTTCGCAATTGGACCGCACCGAAGGCCATCATCGCAACGATTGTGGCGACGACAACCACTCCGAATATTTCCAGCGCAAACTTAAAAGACGACCGAACTACAGAATTTCTTTTATTGAGGGTTTCAGGAGCCTTGCGGGCGCGAGGCGTCTTATCAGGTGTCCACGTCAATTCCTTGGGTTTCAACTTTTTGGGAGATTCAAGCGCCAATTCAATTCCACTGCCAAAGGTCGGTACGCGGCGGACTTCTTCCCCGTCGACGTGCATGAACGAAGATCGCATATTGCCTTCGCCGTCAATACTTCGAATCATGATTGATTGCGGATGGCTGCCGGCGGTCTTGACCCAGACGTCGACGTGTAAATCATCGCCTACGTAGATTGCATTAGCAGTGATGTCGTATTTTTCGATTGCTACCGAATCAGATGTCCTCAAAGTAGAAGAGGACGAATCAACAGGGGTAGTTGATTCGTCCATCTTTGTTAACCGCTAGCGATTAGGAGGCTAGGAAATTACTGAACTGCGATTGCGATAGTCGAGAGAGTCGCATCGTATGTATCAAATGCCGTGAATGGGGCCTGTGCCTGGCAAGTGCCACCCGTGGCACAGCTGCCGCCATTGCTTCCATAACCGTACACGTACTTTTCTGTGCCATCTGGCGAAGAAGGAATCGTCCAAGTTGCGGTATTGACGGTGCCAGACGAGGGCGCGAAGGCGAGGCTGAGGATTTTTCCGCCGCAATTACCATTGCCAAGACCGGTGATAGAAAAAGTCGTGGTGTTATAAGTGTTGGTAGATGTGAGATATGTCTGAGTTGCCGCAATGGTTGCCTGAGTGCCGCAGACATTGACGCTCGCAGTACCCGCACCAAGGTTCACATAGTGCGTGTTATTTACTGTAATTTGAGTCGAAGCGAAGACTCCGGCAGTAAGAAGCGATACGCCAAAGACGCCAGCGGCAACGATAAACCACTTGCGGTTCGACTTCTTGCCTTCGTTATTCGCTTCCATCATTTCTCCTTCTGGCCGTTGTGTGAAAATCTAGTTATTGAACCGCGATAGCAACCGTGGACAAGGTTGCATTTGCGCCAGAAGTGTCAAAAGCAGCCAATGGCGTTTGTGCCTGGCAATGATTGTTACCAGCTGTGCATGTGCCGCCGTTACTTCCATATCCGTAGTCATACGTTTCGCCACCGGTTGGAGACGACGGGATAGCCCATGTCGCGCTCTGAATTCCATTTTGGTTCTGGAAAGCTAAGCTCAGGATTTTGCCGCCGCAATTGGTAGCTCCAAGGCCAGTTATGCTGAATGTCGTTGTGTTAAATACACCATTGGAAGAAAGGTAAGTCTGAGCGGCCGAAATAGTTGCGGTCGTGCCGCAGACATTAACGGTTGTTGAGCCCGCTCCAAGGTTGACGTAGTGAGTGCCGTTGACGGTGATCTGAGTCGAAGCGAAGACGCCGGCGGTGATTAGCGAGATGCCAAAAACTCCTGCAGCCACAAGAATCCACTTGCGGTTGTTCTTCTTCTGAGGGCTCTGTTGGTCCACGGATTCTCCTTAAGGCGCTCTGGTACGAGCAATGCGTAAATGATAGGTAAATCCTAAAAGGCTCCCTACGACATATCTGACCCCCATTCGGTTGTCCGCCAAATCCAAAGCTTTGACCTCCGCCTCCATAAACTTCAGGACATGTCGGGCCTCTTTCGTCGTGCGCAAAAGCGCCAAGTGGACCCCGCTTCCCTATATTTCGAACGAGCCAGAAGCTCTGCTTACGGGCGTCCCAGCCCTCGTGACCACTGGCAGTCCCTGCGCCGGCCCAGAAACCAAATCATTGCTCTGTTAGTGGCTGCTTCGTTGGCGGTCGGTGGTGTAGCCGCGTCGGTAGCCATCACGATTTATGGAAACAACTCATCGGTCCCTGGTCAGCTCAGCTTGGGCGTGGGTCAAGCGGTGGCAACTTCGTGCGATCAGAGCACGAACGTTCACACGGACACAATCGGAAACTATTTGGACTCTTACAGCGACTTTATTTTGCAGACCATAAATGTCTCGCAGGTCGACCCCAACTGCGGCGGAAAGTTGATGAACCTGGTTATTAAGTTGAATGGCGCAAACGACGTCAACCTTTCCTGCCAACTTCCCGCATCCACCAACTTTTCTGGAGTAACCTCAAATTTCAGTCAGGCTACTTTTGCATTCTCGACCGGAGCGGTTTCTAGCAATGGTTTGCTTTATGGATGCACTACGGTATCGAGTTACATCACCACGCCGGTTTATCTCGCGTCGATCGCGGCGTCTGCGGTGCAGATCAAGTAAATCTAGCTTTGGGTTAATACTCCCAATTTAAGTCCTTGAGCAATAAGAAGATTTTGAAGGTACATGTCCTTGGCTCGGAGGGCGTAGATCGCAGCTAACCGGACCACCTCGTGTCTCGCTGGCGCAATATCCAACAACTCGTAGATTGGTCGCTTTGCTGCGACGAGATTGTTCTGTTTTAAATTGACGTTAGCGAGCAGGAATTGCGCCTCGATGCATCGAGGGTTGTTCTTCGCTTCTGCTCCCGCTTCGCGTAGCGCTACCGTGGGATCAGATGTGCTCTTTGCCAACTCCTGGCTGAAATAGAGTGTGCACGGCAGATACGGCGAGGGTGAATATCCCTTACCCGAGTAAATAAAGCGGTAATCAGCCCAAGCAAAGTTGGCAGTTACGAAA
>DAIPLA010000060.1:0-6193 GCA_036769465.1 Candidatus Nanopelagicaceae bacterium | reverse complement strand
TCGGTGAGAACAACGGTCTCAAATATGTTGTATTCCGCGAGACGAAGCGCGGTGGTTGATCCGTAAAAACCAGATCCGACGACAGTTACTTTTCCTTTAAGCGCCATGTAAGGCTCCCCCTCAGAAGTGGTCGTTCAACTGCCTTAATCGTAGGGGTTTATTTTGCGTGCGGAAGTGTGAGGGCGACCACAAAGAGCACGAGTGAAATAAGCAAGGGCAGATACAACTCGACCCGACGCTTCGCTTTCGAGCGGCGATATTGGTCGAAGACATAGACCGCGGTTCCCACCGACAAGAGCAGTGCGCCTGAACGGACGGCGCCAAAGATTCCTGCGAGGGTTCCCGCAATTGCAATGACCGAGGTAACCAGAAACCAGCGCGTGTATTTGATGCCGGTCAATTGTTTACCTTGTGTTCAGATTGTTTACGCAATTCACTTTCGACCACATTCGACAACAACATCGCGCGCGTCATGGGTCCGACGCCACCAGGCATAGGTGCCATAAAGGAAGCGACATCCATTACTGCAGGATCGATATCGCCCAGCAATCCCTTGTCGGTGCGAGTAATTCCAACATCCAAGACAACGACCCCTGGCTTCACCATTTCCGGCTTCAAGAAATGAGCTTGCCCGATTGCCGCAACGATGATGTCAGCGCGCTTGGTGTGCGACAAAACGTCCTTGGTGCCCGTGTGAGTAATTGTCACGGTTGCGTCATCACCTTTACGCGTCAGCATCAAAGCCAACGGGCGTCCCACCGTTAAACCTCGACCCATCACCACAACTTCCGCACCCTTGGTGGGTACCGAGTAGCGATGGAGCAATTCAATGATTCCGCGCGGCGTGCACGGCAAAGGTGCAGGCTCACCAATAACTAATTTTCCGAGATTCAACGGATGCAATCCATCCGCATCCTTCGCCGGATCGATGCTCTCAAGAATGATATTGGCGTCGATGCCCTTCGGCATAGGTAACTGCACGATATATCCCGTGCATTCGGGGCTGTTGTTCAAATCTTTAATAGCAGCCAACACATCCGCTTGCGACGCGGTCACTGGAAGATCCACGCGAATCGAAGTGATTCCAACTTCGGCACAATCTTTGTGCTTTCCGCCTACATATGAATGTGAACCCGGGTCATCCCCCACCAGAATCGTTCCGAGCCCCGGCTTACGAGCCATTCCAGCAACAATTTCACGGAGTTCGCTCTTGATTGTGGCTGCGGTTGCCTTGCCATCCAATATTTGCGCGCTCATGCTCGAATACTATCGGAGAATTAAATCTATCCTTCTATCCTCCGACTAATTATCCGCCGACGATATATCCCTCGAGCGCCTTGCGCTCCTCGTTCACCTCATCGGAATAACTTTTCATGATGTCACCGATGGAAACAATCGACAACAATCGCCCTTCAGAATCAACAACCGGGACGTGGCGAATTCTCTTCTCAGTCATGGTCGCCATAAGTTCGGAGATTGTCGTCTCTTCGGAACAGGTCAAGACTCTGGTGCTCATTAGATCTCGAACTTTTAGCTTTGGCAAGGATTCCAGATTGCCTGGCATGGCTCTAACAATGTCTCTCTCTGAGACTATTCCATCAATTTTGCCATCTTGTTGAACCACGAGGGCGCCCACATTGTGCCTCTTCAGTTGAGTAGTTAGCTCTTCGATAGATGCATTCGGACCGATAGTTTCAACCGCTTTCCCACGGATCAGACTCGAAACTTTCATATTCACTCCCATCTCTCGCAAGAATCACTTTCACAATACGCTTCTCAGTGAGATTTGTGAATAGCGGGAATTCCCTAAATTTATGCGTGCGAGAAGTGGCGTACACCCGTCATAAACATCGGCACATTCGCGGCCTTCGCGGCGGCAATCACCTCTTCGTCTCGCACGCTGCCACCCGGTTGAACAACCGCGGCAACACCAGCGTCGAGCAAAATCTGCAATCCATCAGCGAATGGGAAGAAGGCATCACTAGCGGCGACGCTTCCCTTGCTGCGATCACCTGCGCGGCTGACGGCGAGACGAGCGGAGTCGACTCGGTTTACCTGGCCCATGCCAACTCCAACCGAAGCGCCATTATGCGCGAGCAGAATTGCATTGCTTTTCACCGCACGAACAGCGCGCCAGGCGAATACGAGATCCTTCAGTACTTTTGGCGAGACTGGGTCACCAGATACTTGCTTCCAAGCCTTTGCATCATCGCCATCGGCATCAACCGCGTCGACTCCCTGGATTAACAAACCGCCTGAGATCGGACGCAGCTCATTTGAACTTGGTGTGAATGATTCAATTTCCAAAATACGAATAGATGGCTTCTTGCTCAGCAATTCAACCGCGCCGGCTTCGTAACCAGGAGCAACTACGACTTCGGTGAAAATCTCCGAAAGTTTCTCGGCCATCTTGAGCGAGACCGGGCGATTGGCTGCGACAACTCCACCGAATGCAGAGACCGGATCGCACTCGTGTGCGGCTGCGTGCGCGGCTTCAATCGTGGATGCAGTCGCAATGCCGCATGGGTTGGCGTGCTTAATAATCGCAACGCAAGGATCTTTATGGTCGTATGCGGCCCGCAAAGCTGCGTCGGCATCGGTGTAGTTGTTGAACGACATCTCTTTGCCATGCAACTGCTTGGCTTGGGTTATGCCTTGGGCGTTGCCGCTCTTATCTTTGAATACGACCGCAGATTGGTGCGGGTTCTCGCCGTAACGAAGGTCTGCAACCTTCTGCCAGACCTGCGCGTGCCAATCGTGGGCTCCGAGCTCTCCGCCTAACCACAAAGAGATAGCGGCGTCATATTCAGCGGTAGTACGAAAAGTCGCCATCGCTAATTCGCGGCGTTGTAGCTCTGTGAAACCACCGGCGGCTATCGCTTCGTAGAGAGATGCATACTGACTTGGACTTGAGAGAACCGCGACCGACTTGTGATTCTTCGCAGCGCCACGCAACATGCTTGGTCCACCGATATCAATCTGTTCGATGCACTCTTCGAAGCTTGCGCCCGAAGCGATTGTTTCGGCGAATGGATAAAGATTGATGACAACTAAATCAAAGGGTGCGATGTCATGCGATGCAATCGCCGCAAGGTGCTCTGGGTTGGTCTGATCCGCAAGGATTCCGCCATGAATACGAGGATGAAGCGTCTTAACACGACCGCCCATCATTTCGGGGAAACCGGTGTACTGCTCGACTGGAATTACTGGAATGCCCGAATCAGCAAGCGTCTTGGCCGTTGAACCCGTAGAAAGAATTTCAACGCCCGCTTCGTGCAATGTTTTACCGAGCTCGAGCAATCCGGACTTGTCATAGACGCTGATCAGGGCTCGACGTATTTGCTTGCGCTCCATTAGGGATGCTCCGGAATTCCGTGAAGGGCGAATTCTGACAACGTCTCTGTAATCAGGGCTCGTTCGGCAATCTTAATGCGTTCGTGGAGTGACTCTTCGGTATCGCCGGATTCAACCGTGACCTGGCGCTGAGTGATGACCGGACCGGTATCCATTCCCTCGTCCACCCAATGAACCGTCGTGCCTGTCACCGTGGCGCCAGCGCTAAGCGCATCTCGGACCGCGTGCGCGCCAGGGAACAAGGGAAGTAGAGCTGGATGCGTATTAATCACTCTAAATTCTTGAACAAAATCTGGCGCGAGAATTCGCATGAAGCCAACGCTGACGACCAAATCTGGCGTGAAATTCGCAACGGTTGCTTTCAATTCTTCATTCCATTCATCGCGCGGACTCTTGAATGGAACACATACCGCGGAGATTCCTGCCGCCGAGGCGATATCAAGCGCTGGACATTCCTTGTCGGCGATCAAAGCAGCAATCTCTAGATTCTGAACCTTGGCGTCAATAATCGCCTTGGCCAGCGATCCAGCGCCGGAGGCCATTAACACGATTTTCACGCCGCGGACCGTCGATTCATAAGCGCGCGAATTCCAGCGGGAATATAGAGAATGAGAATGGAGACTATTAATTCAACAAAGATCAGGTAGGCCGCGGGCTTCCACCACACCCCGCCGACTCGACGAAGCGCGGGAGTCAGAAGCTCTCCGGTCGATAAGAATGAAAGCGCAAGGATAAAAATTCCACTAATGAGGCGCGTCCACGCCAACCAACGTGTCTGATCCTTCACGCCCGCGTAGCTGCGCTTGATATTAATAATAAGTACGGCGACGGCCACCACCACGATCGCAATCGCTCCTAAGTAATACGGATGCTTTCCGCTCGGTAGCGCGCCCATTATGGGAATCGCTGGAATCTGGTGCAACACCACATGAAGCGGCGTGATCTGCGTTCCGGTCCCGATTGAGAAACCAAGTCCAGTGAAATACGAAATGAGCGTGATGAGGAAATTTGGGATGTAGAGAATCTGTAGAAAGAAGAGCAACGCTCCCCCGACCCAGCCAGGCTCCAGAATCGTTGTTAAATTCTTGGTCACCGTAAAGTGCGCTGCAACCGATACGCCAAGTGCGATGGATGCGATACCGGCGACCATCGCTGCAAGTCCGAGCGGAACTCGAAGAAAGCGGAAGAAATCGCTGGAGAAATTGATTGTCGATAGAACGGTGATGATTAATACATAACCAGGCACGTATGCGATTGACGCCTTGATTGCTGGTGTCGCGCTCAGCCAAGCGGCGAGCGAAGCGAAGACCATCATCCAGAACGAGAGAAATATTCGCGCTGCTCGTTCGCTGCCAAGCGCGAGAACCGCACGTTTATATCCGCTTCGCGTTGCGAGCGCAGGAAATAGCGCGCCGCCGATGGGGAGGATGGAGAGCAACCCTGCAGAGTGCGCGGGTGCGAGATGCAAAATAAAGGGAACGAGATAGCTGCCGAGCCATAGCCACACCGACGAACGGATCGGATCCGTGGTGTTGCCGCTCGAACTTCCCGCGGTAGCCCACGCAACTAACGCGACAAATGTCAGGGGGAAGAGAACAAGCGCGATACTTCGGAGCGCCTGCTGCAGAGTAACCAGCAAGGCGCGTCCGAACATGGAGTGAAAGTACTACCCGTTAAGGATGGCGCGCATCAACGCCGCGGTCTCGCTTGGGGTCTTTCCGACCTTTACGCCCACAGCCTCGAGTGCTTCCTTCTTTGCTGCTGCCGTTCCTGATGATCCAGAAACAATCGCACCAGCGTGGCCCATCGTCTTGCCTTCCGGCGCGGTAAAGCCAGCAACGTATCCGACAACAGGCTTGGTGACATATTCACCGATGAATGCCGCGGCACGCTCTTCAGCATCGCCACCGATTTCACCAATCATCACGATTGCATCGGTATCTGGATCATCCTGGAATGCGCGCAGGCAATCGATATGAGTCGTGCCGATAATCGGATCGCCGCCAATACCTACTGCTGTGCTGAATCCAAAGTCACGAAGCTCGTACATCATTTGGTAGGTCAGAGTGCCCGACTTTGAGACCAAACCGATTCGGCCTGGGCCGGTGATATCCGCAGGAATGATTCCGATATTGGATTTTCCGGGGCTAATAAGGCCTGGGCAGTTTGGACCAATCAGACGCGTGGTGCCGGTCGAAGCTGCCAGCGCGTAGAAGGCAGCTGAATCATGAACCGGAATACCTTCGGTAATGACAACGCACAACGGAATCTTTGCGTTAATCGCATCAATGACCGCTGCCTTTGCAAACTTCGGCGGAACAAAGACGACCGAAGCGTTTGCGCCAGTGGCTGCAATTGCTTCCGCCACGGTATTGAAGACTGGCAAAACAGTGCCATCGATATCGACAGTCTGGCCGCCCTTGCCTGGTGTAACGCCACCAACAACCTTGGTGCCCGAAGCCAACATACGGCGGGTGTGCTTGGTTCCCTCGGAACCAGTCATGCCCTGAACAATGACTTTGCTATTTTCGTTGATAAAAATCGCCATTTACTTTGCCGCCAATTCTGCTGCTCGTGCTGCCGCACCATCCATGGTGTCTAGCTGTTGAACAAGTGGATGCGCCGCTTCGTTCAAGATGCGACGACCTTCAAGAACGTTGTTGCCATCAAGGCGGACAACGATTGGCTTGGTTGCTTTATCGCCCAAGATAGAGAGCGCCTGAACAATTCCGTTCGCAACAGCGTCGCACGCAGTGATGCCACCGAAGACGTTCACAAAAACGCTACGGACATCTGGGTCGCCCAAGATGATCGACAAGCCATTAGCCATAACTTCGGC
>DAIPLA010000059.1:0-6207 GCA_036769465.1 Candidatus Nanopelagicaceae bacterium | reverse complement strand
TAGTCGAATCGATTCGACCGCGGAAATAGCCGCCCATGATTCCGAGAATCAATCCAATAAAGAGCGTTAGGGATGTGCTCAAAATTGCGACCATAAAGGAGATGCGGGATCCGTAGAGCAACTGCGCAAGCAAGTCGCGACCGGTGCCTGGGATCAACCCGAGTGGATGTGCCAAGCTGATTCCACCATGGGCCTGGGTGGGAATTCCTGACACATCAAGGTGGGTCAAATTGAGTGTCGATGGATTAACGCCGAAGAGTCGGGCAAATATCGGAGCGCCCAAGGACAAGACCAAGACCGCAATACTGACGATTGCTGCGCCGACGCCAATTTTATTTCGCTTGAAATGAGCCCACGCGATTTCGCGGGGACTGCGTCCAACAACAGCAATTTTTCCACCCTCGGTCGCTGCCCGCTGTTTGCTGCGGTTGATGGTGCTGCGCTTGGGGCGAGCTGCAATGGCCACGGGGGTCCCTTCGGTAGGTGTCGACGACTTTCAACGATACTAGCGGGTAGTAAAACCCTATAATTGCACATCGCTCACGGAATGCACAGAGGAGATACTGATGTCAGGTAAGAAGAAGGCGTTCGCAGCTGTTAGCTCAATCGGAATGGTCCTAGCCCTCTCCGCCTGCGGTGGTTCGTCAGCCCCTGCCGTGAAGGACTCACAAGCTCTAGTTACGAATACAGTCTCAAAGCCACAAGCCGTTGGAACATTTGGTTCAGCGCTTGCGACAACCGATGGCTCCTCATTCACGCTCGCTGCTCCTGCGCCAATGACTCCTGGCCATTACGCCTCAGGCCAACTTCCCGGTCAAATCAATAACGCAATCTCAATTTCAGTAACTCCAAAGGTGGCGCTCAATCTGGCCTCGATGATTGTTACGGCGACAACGCCCGCAGGCACTTGCGCTGACATTCTTGACGGCGACAATGGCTTTACGGGCGCACCACAAACTCCGCTTGCTGCAGGTTCGGCGACAACAATTAAGTGGGCGATTTCTTGCCCAGGCAAATCAGGCGACGCGCTGACTTTCCTTATCAGCAACAACAACGTCAGCTTGGTTCAAGCCACAGGAAAGCTTGCCTAATCTGAACTTCTCGTTCTCGCTCTCGACCGAGCTCGCGGATCAAACCGCCGGCGACGCGCCGAAGGTTCAGGGTCGTGCCGGTCTCATCTCCACGCCGCACGGCGAGATAAAGACTCCTGCATTTATTCCGGTCGGCACTAAGGCGACGGTGAAATCGGTTCTACCTGAGAGCATGAAGGAATTGAGTGCACAAGCGCTGCTCGCTAACGCCTATCACTTGTACCTACAACCCGGACCGGCCATCTTGGATCAAGCAGGTGGGCTCGGTGCGTTCATGAATTGGGACGGCCCAACGTTTACCGATAGCGGTGGATTTCAAGTTCTCTCGCTCGGAGTTGGCTTTAAAAAAGTTATCGCCATGGACGAGACAACCTTCCGATCAGATGAAGTCATCGCCGACCATAAAGAGCGACTCGCCCACGTTGACGACGATGGCGTGACTTTTAAATCGCATCTCGATGGTTCGATGCACCGATTCACCCCGGAAATTTCGATGCAGGTTCAGCACCAACTCGGCGCCGACATTATCTTCGCCTTCGACGAATGCACCACGTTGCACAACACGCGTCGATACCAAGAGATGTCGCTGGAACGTACTCGACTTTGGGCCGAGCGGTGTTTGGTCGAACACGACCGGCTAACCAAAGAACGCGTGGGCAAGCCTTATCAGGCCTTGTTTGGGGTGTTGCAAGGCGCGCAATACCAAGACCTGCGGCGCAAGGGCGCTAAAGACTTGGGCGCGATGGATATGAATGGCGTGCAGTTCGACGGCTTTGGCCTTGGTGGCGCCCTCGATAAGGAGAATCTAGGAACCATCGTCGGCTGGATGACTGAGGAATTACCAATAAATAAGCCACGTCACTTATTAGGTATCGGGGAGCCCGACGACCTATTCGTTGGCGTGGAAAACGGCGCGGATACTTTTGATTGTGTTGCGCCATCTCGCCAGGCAAGAACCAGCGCGGTATTTACGAATGACGGTCGCGTCAATCTCACCAACAGCAAGTATCGGACCCAGTTCGCCCCCATTGATGGAGAGTGCGATTGCTACACGTGCACCCACTACACGGCCGCATATTTAAATCACCTCTTCCATAGTAAAGAGATGTTGGCATCCACCTTGGCGACAATTCATAACGAGCGATTTATCGTGCGGCTGGTCGATCGCATGCGGCAATCAATCGAAGAGCGAAACTTCTACGATTTCAAGACAGAATTTCTCGCACGCTTCTACGCAAACAAGAACGCTGCGCCTTCAAAAAATTAGCTGCGGCTCTTTAAGCAACTTCGAATGAGGTTTTTGCCAAGCCCATCCAATAGCCTTCGATAGCAACCTTGGGCGCGGTATCGGCCACCGAGGCGGCTCCTAAGGTGATGAAAATGGGCGCGAAGTGCTCCACGGTTGGGTGCGCGTACGGCATGCCAGGCGCCAGCGCTTTGTAATTCATTAATTCATCGACCGCGCCTCGCTGCAATACTTCTTTCGCCCAGAGATCGAACTCCACGCTCCAGCCGGGCGGTGTTGCTTCGATTCGAAATTCCTTTAGAAACGGCAAGCCGTGGGTAAGAAAGCCGCTTCCAATAATTAAGACGCCTTCATCGCGAAGCGGAGCCAACTTCTTGCCGAGTTCAAATAATTTCTCGGGATCGTGCGTCGGGATCGACATCTGAAGAACCGGAATATTCGCATCGGGATACATCTTCATCAGCGGTACCCAGGCGCCATGATCCAAGCCACGACGAGGCTGATCGGTCACCGGCTCGTTGAGCATCGCTTTAATCCGCGCAGCTAGTTCGGGGGCGCCAGGCGCCATGTATTGCATGTTGTAATAACGAGGCGCAAATCCACCAAAGTCATAAACCAATGGAACGACTTCTGTTGCACCAAGTGTGAGTGGTGCTGATTCCCAATGCGCGCTAACAATCAAAATCGCCTTTGGAGTCGGCAAATCCTTTGACCATGCCGCGAGCTCGCCACCCCAAATGGGGTCGTCTATCAACGGTGGCGCGCCGTGCCCGATATACAAGGCCGGCATTTTGACCGAGGTATCTACGCTCATGATTTTAGCCTACTCTCAAACTAGTTGAACTTTCAACTAGTTAACGCATTTGGGCTATCTGTTATTCCTCGGCTGTGGCAGGATTGCAGTATGAGCTCAGGCGATAAGCAGTATCCGGTTCAGGTCAACGACGACGAGCTAAAGGCTCGGCTCGATCCCCTCTCCTACGATGTTTTGCGTAATGCGGCCACCGAACGCCCCTTCACCGGGGAATACAACGACACAGATACGGTCGGCATCTACCGATGCAAGGCGTGCAACAACGAGCTCTTCCGCAGCGAGACCAAGTTTCATTCGGGATGTGGTTGGCCCTCTTTCTACGCCCCCACTGCGGACGATGCGGTTGAATTAATCGAAGACCGCTCGCTGGCGCCACGTATCCGTACCGAAGTTCGTTGCGCTAACTGCGGCTCGCACCTCGGTCACGTCTTCGAAGGTGAAGGCTACGACGTACCTACCGATCAACGGTGGTGTATCAATTCGGTCTCTCTGACGCTCGAAGCCAAAAACTAATTATGGTGGTGCCCGAGAAAGCCAAATCGATGTTGGAGTCGGCGCGCACGATTGCCATCGTCGGAGTATCCGACAAACCGGACCGGCCCAGTTATGGCGTCGCTAAGTACCTGCTCGACAATTCGAAATATGAATTATTTTTCGTCAATCCCGTCGTGACTGAACTCTTTGGCAAGCCGGTCTACCCCAGCTTGGCCGACGTCCCGGCCGAGATCGATATCGTCGATGTGTTTCGTAAAGTCTCGGATTTGCCTGGGGTATTTGAGGCCGCCTATTCGAAAGGCGCAAAAAATATCTGGCTCCAGCTCGGCATCGAGGACCGTACTTTGGCCCAAGAAGCCGAAGCACGCGGGATTCCGGTTGTTATGGATCGCTGCATAAAAGTGGATTTCCAGAACCTCTAGTAACCTTCCCACATGGCTAGAGCGCGCAAGGTAAATACCGATCACTTAGAACTCGCGGATTCGCTGGAGATGTGGGGTCGCGCCCATGGCGTCGCCGATGACCCATACGTTGCAGGACTGACCCGCGACCTTCGAGACAATAATGACCTTCCGATCTGGGCGACGATGGAGCCAATGCAGTTTCTGCCACAGCCCGCGGTGAAATCGGCCGAGGCAATTCACCAATGGGTCCGTCGCTTGACCGTTATTCGTAACGTCTCGGTCTTCGCGCCGGTTGCGCTGACCTGGTTGGCTGTAGGAAATGCAACGTCGGGCTTCTCGAAGTACGTCAAAATTCACGGCACTTCCGTCGTTAACTTCTTGGATTACTGGCAGAACGGATACAACACACTTCCTGTCGAATGGCGCATCGGTAACGTCGCCGCGTTGGACTTCAGCATCATTGCAATCGTTATTGCGCTTACCTTGACGGTATCGATTTTGGGACAACGATTGAACTCGGCGATGCTCAGGGACGAAAGCAAAATCGAGCGCGACCGCATTGAAATCGCAATTCGCCTCACCAAATTCCTCTTTACCAAGCGCACCATGACCACGGTCGCGGTTAACGCCTCGCTCGCTAATTCGGTAACCAAGTTGGCCAACGCCGCGAAGAGCGTTGCCGAGACAACAAAGTCACTCGAAAAATCCACGAAGAAGATTCCGGCGCGCAGTACCGATGCGTGGGATTACCTGAATGCGCGCTAGGCCGCGCGGGCGCACTCTCGCCATCGAAGAGGACGCAACCAGCCAAGCGGGCTGGCTCTTCGCCGACTCATTCCTTGCCTTGATGGTGGTATTTCTCGCGACGATTTCGTTCGTGCCAGTTCTTGGTGGCGGTTTTTCTGGCACCGCGGATATCAAAGTAGGACAACTCGGTGGCACCAATTTAAGTCAAGGGCTCGTCTTTGCCTACGACAAGTTTGATGCAGCGCGAATCCATACTGATTTTTCCACCATGCTTATCAAGGATAAATTCCCGCCTTCAACCAAGGTTCTCTATGCAAATATTGTCGGCGGTTTTGATTCCAAATCAGAGAGCTCTAATCAGGGTGTTGTTCGTGCGCTGGCCTTCAGTATTCAACTACGTAAATCAGGCTTGCCTGAATTTGCGCAGGCCCGAATTGATCTCAGCAGTGATGCTAATTTGAAGGCAAATCAAGTATTGCTTCGACTTACGTTGACTTCTTAAAACTCTTAAAGTTACAGCGAATAAAGCCTAAGAGTTAAAGGCCAACCGCTCCGAAGAGATAGCCAAAGAAGGGCACAACCGCTAGTAAGTGACCAGAGATTTGCTTTGGTGTTACTTGGCGGATGTCGTTTCCTAAGATGACCAAAATGTCGTTGCCCTTGACCGTGCGAACTATGCCCAGTGCCGGTGAAGCGGCAGGCCAACCAGGAACGGTAATAATGACTTTTTGTCCGACCGTAGGAGTGCCACCTGTTTTGTAAATCGCGAGACTGGATTTAGCAGAGCCCAGGGCGCTACCAACTCCGTAATGGGGGTGGTTGATTCGGAAGCCCAACGCCATAAAGACGATGACAATCAGCAGGACGATACCCGCCGGCTTTGCAGCGCTTCTCAACATGGGTTAAGGGTACCTAGTTACTTACGCTTTACCGGCTTGATTGCCCTCTTTTTGACCGCTTTTTTTACGGGCGCTGCCTTGGTAGGCGCGGAGGCTTTGGGTGTTGCCGCCGGTGTCAGCTTTGCGGTGGACTCTTTCGCTTGCTTGCCCTCAACTTTGACGCGTGCTTTTTCCGAAATTTCCTCAAGCCATGCGGCGATTTCGTCGGATTCACCATTGGCTTCTCGTCTACTTACGCGCGGCTCGGCAGACGCAATCTTTGATGAACGGGCGGACGATTTCTTGCCTCGTGAAAAGGCGGAAATCTTGGGGGCAGAAAACTTGGGGAGCTTGCCTGAAATCGCGGGCTTGCCGGCAAAGCGAGTCTTATTGATTCGCTCGATTGTCTCCATCGATTCGACGGGCGCGTTAGCTCCATCTGCGGACACCGCTGGCTTTGAGCCCTTCTTCGCTTTCTTGGGCTTGGGCTCGCCCCAAATCTTGATCCACAGATCCTGCGCCATTGCGATGT
>DAIPLA010000058.1:0-6374 GCA_036769465.1 Candidatus Nanopelagicaceae bacterium | reverse complement strand
CGAGTGAATTCTTGGGTGGAGCCCCCCGTCAGGATTGAACTGACGACCTTCCGCTTACAAGGCGGATGCTCTACCACTGAGCTAGGGAGGCGTTTCGGTGAAGGGCTAATTATGGCATGAGTTTTCCGTGTAAATTCCAGCCATGCGCCTCGGGGTATTGGATGTGGGTTCAAATACCGTCCACCTTCAGGTTGTCGACACTCACCCTGGAGCTCGACCCAACCCCACCTTTAACTTCAAAGAAGAGTTGCGGCTGACAGAATACCTCGACGCCACAAACCACATCACCGCCGATGGCATCGATGCGCTTCGCAAATGTATTCAGCACGCAGTCGAACAATCCAAAACCGCCGGTGTTCAAGAGCTGATGCCATTTGCAACCTCTGCCCTTCGCGAAGCGAGCAATGGTTCAGCAATCATCGAGAGCATAAACAAAGATTTTGAAATCGACCTTCAGGTTCTCTCCGGCGAAGACGAAGCGAAGCTCACCTTTCTCGCGGCTCGTCGTTGGTTTGGTTGGTCCAGTGGTCGCTTGCTCGTGATTGATATCGGCGGCGGATCACTCGAAATTGCAGCAGGCGTTGATGAAGCACCGGAAGTTGCTGTCTCCCTTCCACTAGGCGCAGCCCGCCTTACTAAAAACCATTTGGTCGGCGATCCATATACCGAAAAGTCCATCCGTGGATTACGCGATCACATCGAAGATCAACTCGAATCTATTTTGCCTGCCCTCGTTCATCACCAAGATTCGGATCGCGCGATTGCAACCAGCAAGACGCTGCGCACTCTCGCGCGATTGTGCGGCGATTGGTTTGATGGAAATGGCAAGGTCATCAAGGCCGATGCCATTCGAAAGATTTCCACCAAGTTAGCGAATATGGATTTGGACGAACGAACCCGCCTACCCGGTGTATCCGCGAACCGCGCGCGCCAAATAGTTGCTGGCGCCTTCGTCACCGAAAGCGTGATGCGCAATCTCGATTTAGAGACATTGGAAATCTGCCCTTGGGCGCTGCGCGAAGGCGTTGTGCTTAAGTGGATGGATTGGATGGAGACTTAAACTATTGGCGCAGGAATAGCGTCAATCTGGACAATCTTTTTCTTCTTCATGAAAACTACCCATGCATCGCCAGGCTGCAACTTACCTACCTCGGGCTTGGGACCCTCAAAGTCGCTCTTTTTGAGAAGTTTCTCCAACATTCGTGGCAGCACCGGATTGTGGCTACAGATTAATGTGGCGACACCAGACTTTCCTACCTCGGTCGCCAAATCTCGGATGTAATCGAGCGCTCGTTCCTTATCTTTCTTGAAGGTGTACTCGCTCAGTTCTTTTGTGACGCTTGGTTCAATTTCAAGCGCGCGAGACATAGCCATCACCGTGTCATAACAACGGACCGCGTCCGAGGTGTGAATCGCCTTGAGACCATAACCCTGATACACCGAGAGCATACGCTTAGCTTGCAATTGACCGAGTTGTTCAAGCGGCCGATCCTCATCTTCGCCCTGCCACTCTTCTCGAGCAAGCGCTTTGGCGTGACGCAACATAATCAATGGCGTCGCGTCGTAAGGAGTAGCCATGAATTTCGCAACGATTTCTTTATCGCTATCGCGGGTAAGTGAGTCCAGCGCTTGCTCCAGCGACCACCACTGAAGTTGATCGACCTCTTCGTTCGCGTAAAAAACGGTCTGGCGATCCGACGCGCGCGCCGCCCAGTAACTTACGCGCTTCATTCCTTCGGCTACCAAATATTCGGTGTCGCCAATATATGGGCCAATAAAGAATTCGAGACCAGTCTCTTCTTCACCCTCGCGGTATGCGCACGCAACCAAGGTTTCATTATTTTCCAACTTGCCTTTTGGCAACGACCAGTCTCCGTATCGAGGGCGATGAACAACCGCGATCTCTATCGCACCCGACTCTTGTGGTCGCCAAATAACAACGCCCGCCGCGATTACGGTTGAATTCATTCGCGTGCTCGATACCAGTCGACGACCTGGGCATGGAAGTTCGGAAGCTTTGCGCCACTTTCGTCGGTATCAATGAAGGCCCACGAGCCGTCTGGCTTCATGTGCCAGCAAGCGGTCGATGGCGAAAGATAGCTATCAAGCGCGCGCATTAACATCCGCTTGTGGTCGGCTTGTGTGATGCGAACCATGGACTCAACGCGACGATCAAGATTGCGATGCATCAAATCCGCGCTACCAATCCAGAGTTCATCCGTGCCACCGTTGCTGAAGTGAAAGATACGAGAGTGCTCGAGGAATCGACCCAACACAGAACGAACCGAGATGTTCTCTGACAATCCCGGGACGCCGGCTCGGATTGCGCAAATTCCGCGAACAACGAGTTCTACCTTCACGCCGTGCTGAGATGCACGATAAAGCGCTTCGATAAATTCTTCGTCAAGAATCGAGTTCAGCTTGATGCGAATACCCGATGGCTTACCCGCCTTGTGGTTCTCGACTTCGCGCTCAATCCGCTCGAGCAATCCCGGACGAATAGTTCGTGGCGCGACCAACATACGCGTAAACGAGGTCTGCGGTGCAAAGCCAGAGAGTTGATTGAAGAGTTTGTTGACGTCATCGCCAAGCTCGGGATCTGCGCTCAGTAAACCAAAATCTTCATACAAGCGGGCGGTCTTTGGGTTGTAGTTACCGGTGCCGATATGGACATAGCGACGAATTCCAGTTGGCTCTTCCCGAACAACTAATGAAAGCTTTGCGTGGGTCTTCAAACCCACCAGACCATAAACAACGTGGACACCTGCGTCTTCTAACTTACGCGCCCAACGCACGTTGGCTTGTTCATCAAAGCGAGCACGGATTTCGATAACCGCAAGAACCTGCTTGCCAGCCTCGGCCGCTTCAATCAAGGCCGCGACGATAGGCGAATCGCCCGATGTCCGATACAGGGTCTGCTTGATTGCTAATACATGTGGGTCGATAGCCGCGTCTTCAAGGAAGCGGACGACCGACGAGGTAAATGATTCGTATGGGTGGTGCAGCAAAATCTCATGACGACGAATCGCGTCAAACATGGACTCGGGTGAATCTAAGTCAACATCGCGCAAATCCTTGGCGACTTGATTGCGGAAAGCCGGAAACTTGAGCGCCGGCATATCGATATCGGCGATGCGATTAAGGCCGGTGAGATCCAACGGCTCTTGATATCGACTGACGTCCTCTTCCTTAACGCCGAGCTCTTCCATGAGTGTCTCAAGTAAATCGCCCTTGATATCACGATCGACTTCAAGTCGTACTGGTGGGCCAAACTTTCTGCGCAAGAGCTCCTGCTCCATCGAAGCGAGCAAGTCTTCCGACTCCTCTTCTTCTAATTCCAAATCCGCGTTACGGGTCAAGCGGAAAGTAAAGTAATTCTCGAGCTGCATACCTGGGAACAAATGTTGGAGATTCGCAATGATGACTTGCTCGAGCGGAATGAAACGACGTGCGTCGCCCTTTGCGGTCTCGATAAATCGGGGCAGATTGGAAGGAACCTTGACGCGAGCAAAGAGGTCTTCTTCGGAATCCGGCTTCTTCACGACAACCGCAAGATTGAGCGAAAGGCCAGAGATATACGGGAATGGATGCGACGGATCGACTGCTAGCGGCGTAAGAACCGGAAAGATTTTTTCTTGGAAGATTGCATCGACATACGTCGACTCATCCGCAGTCAACTCTTCCAAATTGACGATGTGAATGCCGGCATCATGGAGCGCGGGATTGACGACATCGTGGAAACATTTTGTTTGGCGCTGGATTAACTCTTGCGTCTTGAGCGACAGCGCGGTCATCAATTGCGATGGGGTGTAACCCGCGGTGTTGGGCTTGGTGACGCCACTTTCGAGTTTGCGCTTGAGAGTCGCCACTCGAATCATGAAAAAGTCATCGAGATTGGAGGAGAAAATTGCAAGAAAGCGACAGCGCTCTAACAGCGGCGTATCGGGATTCTCGGCCAGCTCCAGCACGCGCTCGTTGAAGTCCAACCATGAGAGCTCGCGGTCGACCAGCGTCGCGCGTGGGTCCTTGCTGAGAATTGGAAGTTGCTGGGAAGGCATGCCTCATATTCTCCTAGGTTGGTGAACAAAAGGTGAAAACCAAGCGAACCAAGACCACCCTTTGCCTCACCCCTCAACTCTTCCCAGGCAACAGGTCGGGGGAATACCCTAAAGCTCCCTTCAGATACGCCGTTGATAGCGAGAACACAGATGAAAAATCCATTTGGGCATGATCTCGCTATCGACATCGGCACCGCCAACACCGTTATTTATCGGGCGCATCAGGGCGTAGTTTTAAACGAACCCAGCGTTATCTGCGTCAATAAAGATAATGGTCAGGTTGTTTCGGTCGGTGCGGATGCACGTAACATGGTCGGACGTACACCCGACAACATCATCTCGATTCGGCCATTGAAAGATGGCGTCGTCGCAGATTTTGAAAACGCGCAACGGATGCTCCGTTCCTTTATGGAGAAGGCCGGAACTCGTCGACTTTTCTCCAAGCCAATTGTTGTCATCGCGGTACCGCCCGTTGTTACATCGGTAGAACATCGCGCGATTAAAGACGCGGCCTACGCTGCAGGTGCGCGCAAGGTTTACATCATGGAAGAACCCATGGCCGCCGCAATTGGCGCCGGGCTTCCGATTCAAGAACCGATGGGATCGATGATTGTTGATATCGGCGGCGGCACCACCGATGTTGCGGTTATTTCATTGGGTGGAATCGTCACATCGCGTTCCATCCGAGTCGGCGGCGACGCCATCGACGAGGCAATTGTCAATCACATTAAGAACACTCATTCGCTCGCGATTGGTGATCGCACCGCAGAAGAATTGAAAATGTCGATCGGATCGGTTCACAAGAGCGCAGATAACGCGTCGGCTCGAATTCGCGGCCGCGACTTGATGACTGGATTGCCTAAAGACATGGAAGTCGACGCGAAGGAAGTTCGCGTCGCCATCGAAGAACAAGTCAACAAAATTATTGCCGCGGTTAAGGCAACTCTCGAAGAAACGCCCCCGGATTTGGTTTCGGACCTCTCGCGCAACGGCGTTGTGATTGCCGGCGGCGGCGCTTTGCTACATGGCCTCGCCGAGCGGATGCGTCAAGAAACTGGAATGCCGGTCATCATCGCCGAAGATCCACTCAATGCAGTGGTTCGCGGTGCCGGAATCTGCGCTGAAAATATTGAACTCTTGAAGCGAATTTTAATTCCGGAGAATAAGAAGAACTAGCTCGCCTTAGTTAGGCCAAGATACAAGCGCCGGATACTTCGGCGATCGACCATCACCCGAAGAGCGTCCGCGCAGGCGGCGCCAGATCCAGGGCAAGACAAAGATAAGAATCCAATTGAAATTCTCGACTCGCTTCTTCGCCCAGCTTTTCTTCTTGGCCGGTGGCAATGGAATGCGCCAAGAGGCGTCAAAGGGATATCCGAGCATCTCGAGCACGGCTTGTGACATCCGCCAGTGGCCTTCGGCATTCAAATGAAGGCGATCCACCGCAAGAAAACGGCGATCTGCGAGCCACGGTGCTTGTTGCGCCTCCGCCAGAATCGCGCCAAATTCGGTCGCGACCGCTCGAACATTTTTGTTGAATTCAGTGAATCGCTCGACCCACAAATCAGCGGTCTTACCTTTGCCGTCGACCGTTTCAATCACGGTGAATACGACAACGGTCGCGCCGGTCGCGGTCAGCGCCTTAACGGCCTCGCGATATTCAGCAAAGGCAACTTCAGATTTATATTTTGGCCGCAAAACATCGTTCGCGCCTGCGTGAAAAGTAATGAGCGTTTCTTTGCCGTCGGACATCGGTATCGCACGTGGAATTTGATCCGTGATGACCTGGTACAACAACTTGCCTCGCACCGCCAGATTCGCGTACTGAAAACCCGCTTGCTCTGTGGCGAGTACATCGGCGACGCGATCCGCCCAACCCCGATACTCGCCACCGACCATATCGTCACACATTCCTTCGGTGAAGGAATCTCCGATGGCGATGTAACGATGGAAGGTCATTTATTCGGCTCTGCTCTCCGCGACCTTGTAAAGAACCACCGCGGTTGCCACGCTCGCATTGAGCGATTCGACCTCGGTCTGCATCGGAATCGAAAGAATCACGTCGCACTTCTCGCGCGCAAGGCGAGAGAGGCCCTTGCCTTCGCTGCCGACGATGATGTAAATCGACTCCTTGGTCAGCGTGAATCCGGGCAAGCTTTGATCGCCTTCTGCATCCAAACCAACCACGAAGTAGCCAGCCTTCTTTGCATCCTCGATGGATCGCACCAGGTTGGTGACCTGCGAAATAGGTAGTCGAGCAGCAGCGCCAGCGGATGACTTCCATGCCGAACCCGTCATCGACGCGTTGCGACGTTC
>DAIPLA010000057.1:0-6459 GCA_036769465.1 Candidatus Nanopelagicaceae bacterium | reverse complement strand
CCGGATTGCGCCGGCCAGAAGATTCCCCACATCAAACCGAAGTTGATATTCGCAAATAAGAAGACCCAGACTGGTACGTGACCGGTGGCGAAGAATGCGCACTGCAGATACAACGGAATCGATCCCCAGAGATCGGTTAGGCCCATCACCTTCACGCGACCAAATTTGTCGGCGATCACGCCGCCGAATGGGGCCATCACCAACATCGTTGTGCTGGACGCGCCCAACACCCAACCTAGTTCGGTGGGCGATCCACCGCGCATATGAAGAATGCCGAAGGCCAACGCAATGGGCGCCATTCCGTTTCCGAAATTAGAGACGAAGCGCGCGAGGAGAAAGCGCTTTACGTATCTCTGCGCGATGATGTCGCGCAGATTCATTTGGCTTGCTTGCCCTCGATATCGCGGATGACGCGATGGATCTCGGCGGCGATTTGTTTCAATTCTTTCAACTCTTGCGCGGCCAGAACCCGGGCTTCTTTCGCTAATTCGAATTCACCCAATGAGGCGGTGTGGGTCTCGTTGATTTTCTGTTCCACCGCGGCGCTGGCAACGTTCTGTCCGACCATGATGATTGATAGCAAGACCAACTGCAGGAAGGTTTGAGCGACCCAGGCGACGATGGTGATGAGATCACCGGATTTGAGAGCGGAAGGCAAAGAGACCAGCGCGATTGCGGCGAAGGCATACGCGCACCACATGGTCGCAACGCCAGAAGTAATGCGAGCCGCTAGTTTTGTGTTGAAATCGTTGATTTTGCTCATGCAGAGATTGTAGAGCTGGGGCGCTCTGGCAACTTCAAACGCAACGCAAAGATGGTGACGACACCCATTCCCGCGACAAGTCCGCCGACCCAGACCCAGTGCAGTCCTGCGCCCAGCAAGGTGCCGGCGAACATCGGTCCCACAATCAAAGCGAATTGCCAGGCATTTGTTCCCGCCGCGTTGTATCGACCGCGCAGGTGATCCGGCGCTAATTGATTGGTGATGGATGGGAACAACGGCGACCAGACCATTTCACCGATGCCGAAAATGATTTGGCAGAGAATGACGAAGAAAAGCGCGTGATGGCGATCGACGCCGGCGAAGGAAAGCGCAACCCAGGCAAAGAGCCAGAAGGTGGTCGCGATTGCTAGCGCCTTGTTGCGCTTCCACTTCTCGGTTTTCTTCACGATATATAACTGGAAGGAGGCAATCATGATGCAGTTCGCGGCGTATGCGTATGCGATATTCGACGCGGGTAGATGCGCGACCAAGGTCGAGAAAGATGCAAAGCCGACTTCCAATTGGCTATATCCGCACAACAAAGCGAAGAAGGCGATGATCCAGAATCGGCGAAAGGCTTTATCTGCGATGACGTCGCGCCATCCGCCTTCGCGTGCAGAATTGATTTCGCGTTCGTCCGCCGTGCGGTGTCCGACATTTCCGATGGCGATCACAATCAAGCCATAAACCAAGAAGGAGACGCCATCGCCCCAATAGAGAATTTGAAAGCTGTGCGGCTTGGCGACGCGAACGATTGCGGAAGAGATAACGCCACCAATGCCGATGCCCAGATTAAGCATCGCAAAGTTCGCACCATAGATGCGTTCGCGCTGATGTTCCGGAGTCAGTTCGGCTTGGATTGCGCCCTGCGCTGGCCACATTCCAGATTGGCCGACCGCGCAGATTGTCATCGCGACAACCGCCTCCGGGATATTGCGGACCCAGGCCAGGCTTGCATAACCCACGGCGCTGACGAGAAGCGCGTAGAAAAGTATCGGGCGCGGTCCCCAGTGATCAATCAGTGATCCGATTTTTGGCGAGACGACGAGCGATGCAAAGGCGCTATATCCGACGATGATGCCGGCGACCGACGATGGGATGCCTCGAACATTGTGAAAATAGATGAAAACGTAGGGAAGGACGAGTCCATTACCGATTGCCGATAGAGCGTTACCAATCAGCAAAATTTGTACTTTGCGAGGCAGGCTCTTTGAATTTTTAGTCGACAATGACATCAGGCGATTCTAACCAACTTCTCAGCGCTATCGCCAAGTATTATTAGCCAAATGCGCAGAGCACTAAAGCCACTCACCATCATCGCTTCGGTAGCGATTGTTCTGGCTTCGCTCGCATCGTTTGCTCTTAATCGCGCGACGACATCTGCGATTCCGCGCTCGAAGGTTTTGCAAGGCGCAAAGCAATCACAGAATGGCGACACCAATATTTTGTTGTTGGGACTCGATTCACGCCGAGATGCAAATGGTAATGATTTACCGCGCAAGCTACTTGATTTGATGCACGTGGGATCCAGCAGCAGCGTCGGTGGATACAACACCAACACTATGATTTTGATTCACATCCCTGCCGGTGGAAAGAACGCGGTTGCGATCTCTATTCCGCGCGATGATTATGTCGCGGTCCCCGGTCAAGGAATGCAGAAGATTAAGGAGGCGTATGGCCTCGCGAAGTATTATGACGAGCTGACGCTGATTAAGCAGGGAGTTCAAAACCCTCAACGTGAGCAGATGAGTCGCGACGTGGGTCGTGCCGCCACGATTCAGACAATCACCAATCTGCTCGATGTTCCGATCGATCACTTCGCGGAAGTGAATCTGGTTGGTTTTTACGATTTGGCGAATGCGATTGGTGGTGTCCAGGTTTGCCTCAACAAGGCGGTCAATGATTCGCAGTATTCCGGCGCGGTCTTCCCGGCTGGATTGCAGACGATTACTGGCGTGGATGCGTTGAAGTTCGTTCGCCAGCGCCACGGTTTGCCTAACGGCGACCTGGATCGCACCCACCGCCAGCAGGCATTTATCACCGGTGTGATCACCAAGTTCCGCACCCAGGGCATCTTCGGTGACCTCGGCAAGTTGTCGGCGTTGATGAACGTTGCCAAGAAAGACGTTGTTATTGACTCCGGTTGGGATGTCCTTGGATTCTTGCCACAAGCGAAGGCGTTGACCGGTGGGCACATCACCTTCCACACCTTGCCGATTCTTGGTTATGGAATGCGTAACGGCCAGAGCGTCAATCTGATTGATACCGCGACGGTCCGCGCATTCGTTCAGAATTTGTTCTATCCAAAGCCAGCAACAAAGAGCACGACCGCAGCGATACCAGGCGCAACGCCTTCACCGAAGCCAACAAAGATCAACTTTGGATTACAAGCCAACGGCAAGTCTGTCGATGGCAGCAAAATCCCTTGCGTTAACTAAGCTACTTAAATGCTCATTCTTGCCTTCATTATTGGCGCGGTCGTCGCGTTGCAGAGCCGCGTTGTCGGTTCGTTGACGAATGTGACCCACAACGGAATTGCAGCGGGGTTCTCGTCGAACATCTTTGGTTGGTTGGTTCTGTGGGCGTTGGTCTTCGGCGTAAAGGCCGAACGCGAGAGCTTCAAGCGCGTTTATGCCGCGTTAAAAGATGGTCGACTGAAGTTCTGGGAATTGCTGGGTGGTTTTGGCGGCGGCGTATTCGTCGCGGTTCAATCGTCGAATGTGCCGGTGGTTGGCGTTGCAATCTTTACGATCACATATGTCGCGGGCCAGACGGTCTCGTCCATGTTGGTCGACAAGATTGGAATAGCAGATAGCGGAAAGCACGCGGTCACGTTATCGCGCGTTGCTACATCTATATTTACACTGATTGGCGTCTTTGTCGCGGTCTATCCCGACTTCAAGAACAGCACATTCAAAGCGTTGCCCATTATTTTGATTATCGTCGCCGCGATATTTACTTCGTTCCAGCAAGCGGTGAATTCGCGATTGAACGCGATATCCCAGCGTCCGATTGTTACGTCGTGGTTCAACTTCGCCTCCGGCACGGTTGTGTTATCCGTTGTTTTGGTCATCAACTTATTGACGGGCGCCAGCTTTGGTCATTTGCCGACATCGCCGGGTAAGTGGTGGATGTATATGGGCGGACCGTTGGGCATTGTCTTTATTGCAACGACCGCGCACATCATCAAGCACCTTGGTGTGTTGAAGACGGTCTTGTTCGGTGTGGCGGGGCAATTAATAGGCGCCCTGTTGTTGGACTGGTTAGCTCCAACTCACAAGGGCGCCGTTAGTGGTTATTTAATAACCGGTACCGCGATTACTTTGCTTACGATTGTTGTTGCATCGACCATAGGGTCCAGATATGCGAACGGACCGACAAAGGCTGACGCATAATCGTTGTGATCTGAAACGCGACGTCATCTGGACGTAGGTATTCCTTCAGTGCTGGTGATCCGGTTGTTCGGCCAGCGCCGATAGCAAATTCGGTTTCGGTTCCCGCAGGACATACCAATGCAACGCGGACGCCCTTGCTGCGGAGTTCGCGATCCAATCCACCAGCGAGACCTACCTGTGCATGCTTTGTGCCGGCGTAGATAGATTCATCGCCGCCGCCACGGAAGCCCGCGACCGATGCGACGATGATGATGTCGCCCTCATTCTTCTCCAACATGGTTGGCAAGCAGGCGCGAATAACGTGGACGGTGCCCTCGTAATTTGTGCGCATCATGCGATTCACTTCATCGTCGGAGTAATCCAGGATGGAGCCATACATACCGATACCCGCGTTAGGCACGATGGTGTCGATGGTTCCGAATTTAGCGAGCGCCGTGGACGCGATTTCGCGCGCGATGGCTGGATCGCCGCAATCTCCTGCAACCGCGACCGCGTTATCCGCGCCGAGTTGTGAAACGATTTCATCGAGGCGCGCTTTGTTACGCGCGTTCAAGACGACCTTGGCGCCTTGTTCTACGAGTTGCTCTGCTGCGGCCTTGCCGATTCCCGATGTTGCACCGGTGATTACGACGACCTTGCCCTTAATGTCCCGAAGTTGATATGTCATGCGGGGAGCCTAAGCGCGGGGGTTTAGACCCGCAAGCGGAAGTTATCCGCCAAAGGTGAAGGTGTGAAGACTGACGCCCTCGGGTACGCCTAGAAGGATGGTGTGGCGACCGAAATTCGGGAACGAGGCGACGGTGTAAAGGTTTGATCCAGTGACGGTGATCGGCGCAGATGGTTTTCCGTCGACGGTGACCGCGATGGAGTGCGGAGTGAGGTCGGGCGTACTGACGACGACGTAGACGTTGCGGGCATTGACGTTAAAGCGTAAGACCGAATTCGCGACCGCGGCGATGGATTGATTGCCGACGTTCCATTGTCCACCGAGATCCCAGCTGTCGCCTTGGGTGAATGCGTGATCGGTATAGGTATTGAGTCCGGGTCCGTATCCGCTGCCGATGAAGTTCGATGATCGATCGGTGCCGAAATAGGTCTCCGGTGTTTGCAGTGGGTTAAAGGTTTTGAGTTCGGGAGTGCTGACGAGTGGCACGGATTCACCGAGTAATTTTTGGATGGCTGCTTCGGTCGCGGCGTATTCGCCTTCGCCGAAGTGTTCGCTAACGACTTTTCCGTCGCGATTGATTAAATAATGCGCGGGCCAGTATTGATTGGCGTATGCGTTCCATGTCGACAGGTTGTTATCGAGCGCGATGGGATAGGTCAGTCCGTGTTCTTTCGCCGCCATCGCCACGTTGTTCTTCACTTTTTCGAATCCGAATTCCGGTGCGCTGACGCCGATGACGACGAAGCCCTTGGACTTATATGTCTCGTACCATTTCTCGACGTAAGGCAGGGTGCGCACGCAGTTGATGCAGGAGTATGTCCAGAAGTCGACCATAACGACCTTGCCGCGCAAGGATGCGATGGTCAGTGGGTTGGAGTTGATCCAGTCATTGATGCCGGTTAACTCTGGCGCTTTATAGGGCGTGACGTTGAATTGTCCGTCGCTCGCGGACGTGGGCGCTGGCGGATTGACACTGGCAAGCAGTCCTTGGTCGATTTGCGAGACGGTATTCGGTAAGTGATTGGTCGCCCATAGTTCCACTTTTTTGTCATAACCAAATCCAACGCCAACTCCGATAACGATGAAGAGAACGCCTAGCCCGCGTCGGAATGCGCTGTGCACATCGATCGCCCATCCGAATTTTCCGAGATAGCGTCGGCCGGGGATGCTGACAGCTAACAAGACCGCGACCAATCCGAGTGAATAAGAAATGAGATAGATAAAGCCGGTAAATACATTTCGCGGCAGGACAGTTGCCAAGACGAAGGCGTAGGTCGGGCTACAACTCGAGAAGACGGGGCCGAGCGCGGCGCCGGTCAGGATTGCGCCGATATATCCGCGACGAGTCAGGGTTCGCTTTAACAATCCGTCGGTGCGCGATTGGCCGTTGATGCGCGCGATGAATCCTTCATAGAGATTAGGAAAGAGCGATGCGATTCCAAGAACAATAAGAATTGTTGCGGATATAACGACCCAGACCTTTGGATTAATGTTGATCAACAACGAGGAAACCTTAAGAAGGTAAGTGAAGAGCAAGAGCGAGCCGGCGAGAGATGCGGCCACGACGTAAGGACGATACTTCTCGCGCTCTTCACCCGCGATGGATCCGCCGATGATCACAGGCAACAACGGCA
>DAIPLA010000056.1:0-6870 GCA_036769465.1 Candidatus Nanopelagicaceae bacterium | reverse complement strand
AGCTTTCCAGCGATGAACTCTTCAGTCTTCGCATGTGCCTGCTCGTCGGTGTACTGAATCGGAGGTGACTTCATGAAGTACGACGATGGTGAGAGCAATGGTCCGCCGATCTTGCGATCGAGCGCGATCTTTGCGCAACGGAGTGCGTCGATGATGACACCGGCCGAGTTAGGCGAATCCCATACTTCCAGTTTGTATTCAAGGTTTAGAGGAACGTCACCGAAGGCGCGACCTTCGAGGCGAACGTAGGCCCACTTGCGGTCATCCAACCAAGGAATGTAATCCGATGGTCCGATGTGAACGTTCTTAGCGCCCATGTCGTGATCAAGCTGTGATGTCACAGACTGAGTCTTTGAAATCTTCTTCGACTCGAGGCGGTCGCGCTCCAACATGTTCTTGAAGTCCATGTTTCCACCAACGTTGAGCTGGTAGGTGCGGTCCAAGTGAACGCCACGATCCTGGAACAACTTCGCCATGATGCGGTGAGTGATGGTTGCGCCGACCTGGGACTTGATGTCGTCGCCAACGATGGGGATACCGGCTTTGGTGAACTTATCAGCCCAGACTGGGTCCGATGCGATGAAGACAGGAAGAGCGTTCACGAAAGCCACGCCGGCGTCGATTGCGCACTGGGCGTAGTACTTAGCAGCCTCTTCTGAACCTACAGGGAGGTAGCAGATAAGAACATCTACTTTCTCTTCCTTGAGGCGAGCAACGATATCGACCGGGGCCGCTGTTGATTCGGTGATGGTCTCCTTGTAGTAACGACCAAGGCCGTCCAAGGTGTGACCGCGCTCAACGGTGATGCCAGTTTTGGCAACATCGCAGAACTTAATGGTGTTGTTCTCGCTGGCCCACATGGCATCAGCAATATCGAGTCCGACCTTCTTGGCGTCGACGTCGAAAGCTGCAACGAACTTTACGTCGCGGACGTGGTACCCGCCCAAGACTGCGTGCATGAGACCTGGGATCTCGGTATCGGCTGCTGCGTCCTTGTAATAAGTAACGCCTTGGATAAGCGAGTTTGCGCAGTTTCCTACGCCGATAATCGCTACCCGGATTTCGCCATTTGGTGATGTGCTCACGAGGATTTCCTTTCGGTATTTATCATTTCTTCCAACCACGTGATTTCACGTTCGGTGGATTCCAACGAGTGACGACGCCACTCAACGAGGTACTTGTCGATACCAGCTGGAGATTTCTCCAACTCGTTTCGCAGAATGGCAGCCTTCTCAGCGGCTCGACGGAGTCGACCTTCCAAGATTTGCAACCGGTTATTTTTTGGAGTTGGTCCGAAAAATGCGAACCGAACTTCAAAGCTATCGTCGTCCCAGGTGTCGGGACCAGATGAAGAAGTCATCTCTGCAAAATGCTTCTTTCCCTTTTCAGTAAGGGCGTAAGAAATTCTTGAACGTCGCGAGCGCCCTGGGGTTTCGACCATCGATTCCTCGATGACGCCGGCCTCGAGCATGCGACGAAGTTGTGGGTAAAGCACGGAAAATGAAAGAGCGCGGAACGGGCCATAGATGGCGATCAGGCGCTTGCGAAGCTCGTACCCGTGGAGGTTGCCCTGGCTCAACAGCCCGAGGAGCGCGAATTCGAGTGCTTCGCTACGTGAGCGCATCTCGTTCCTCGCTTTCCCTTAGAGTGAAGCTGCCGTGTATATCGACCAGGTATATCGATCGTATATATCGATTCGATATATCGTGGCGTTATTTAAGCCGATATCTCTCCATCGGGCAAGCCCAGCGCTCCCCTCCCTGCGCGTGTCGCGGGTTTAGGCTCGCCTGGTGAGCTCGATAGCGAACCTCCCCTCATGATGCTTGTCGTCCCCAGCAGGGTCTGGGAGTACGCCATAGCGGCGATAGTCATCATCCTGGCGCCTGGCCCAAGCGTGCTCTTCGTCATCGCCCGAGCGATCGCGTGGGGCCGCGGAACAGCTGTCGCAACCGTTGCTGGCAATGTCTTGGGCGCCTTCACGCTCTCGGTCGTCGTAGCGGTTGGCCTCGGTCCGGTCTTGCAACATTCCAAACTCGCCTTTACGGCGGTGCAGATACTCGGTGGCGCCTACTTGGTCTACCTGGGCATCGACGCGGTTCGCCACAGCGGGCTTCACGCTGCTGACATGACCAAGCAAGGTGACATCCGCCCTTCGGTGATCCGCTCGATGCGCGACGGTTTTTGGGTGGGGGCGTTAAACCCCAAGGGCATGGTCTTCTTCGCCGCGATACTCCCTGCATTTGTTGATCGCGCGAAAGGCCACGTCACTTCTCAATTGATTCTGATGGGCGCAATCTTCGCGATCCTTGCCTTCTTCTCCGATGGCGGCTGGGGCGTATTGGCGGGAACCATCCGCAATTGGCTAGCCACTGAGGTTAAGCGATTGGTCAGAATGCGCATCACCGGTGGCGCCGTCATGATTCTGCTGGGGATATTCACCTTGGTTAACGCGATCCGTCAGTCCTAACCCTCTCGCGCAGGGTGGCGGTACCCGTGATTGTCAGACCAAGCGGGCAAAATACTCGGCATGACAATAAAAATCAGTCCTAATGGACGCTCGAATATCTCCCCTAGCGCGCTGACCTTCTCGTGGAACGGTTGCCACCGTTGCCTCTGGCTTTACTACAACGAACAATTGCAAGCGCCTAACTTCATGCCACTCGTCAAAGAGCTCGCCGAAATGCAAGAGATGGCGTGCGTGGGAAAGACCTCTGCCGATCTTCATGCCGCCATGCCTGAAGGAAAAGTGCATGATCGCGGTGGCTGGGTTCAATCCAAGCCGATTGTTGTTAATGGCGAAGAGACTCCGCTGGCCATTAAGGGCGTCTACGACTTGATGATGGAATTTCCGGATGGCACTTACGGAATCGTCGACTGCAAGTTCCAAGCGCGGCAGAGCGATAAGAGCAAGTTTTACGCTCCTCAACTCGAGGCATACGCCTTTGCGCTAGAGAACCCGGCAAAGGGTGAACCAAAGAAGATCAGCTCGCTCGGATTACTGGTCTGGTCCCCTGTCAAGGTCCGCGGGAACTCATCAGGCAACTTCGGCATGGAGCTCAGCTGTGAGTGGTATCCGATTGAACGTGATCCCGACGCGCTTCAACAGCGCCTGACCGACTTCATCACGATGATTACCGGCGAATTGCCTGAATCTAAATCAAATTGCGATCAGTGCAACTATCTCAGCGCTCGCCGAGAGGTTATTGGCGCTCGTTAATTTGTCAGGTTAATGAGAACTATTTAATTAGAACTGGGCTTCTTCTTCGCTGCTTTCTTGGCGCGAAGTTCTTGCTTCATCCGTTCCCGAGCCGCATCAGCAATGATCGCCTTGGCTTCGGAGGCGTACATATCCACATACTCTTGACCCGAGAGCGTGTGAATCGCATCCATGATCTCGTCGGTGACCTTGCGCAAATGCTGTAGGTCGCTGGAATCTCCGCTGAAGTACATCGCTTCACCAAAGACCATCTCCACGCGAGTGACCTTGGGAATCACTTGCCCCGTAGGTTGAATTTCCGCGGTATTAAACATTGCGACGGGAACAACTGCGGCCCCTGACTCAATCGCGAGTCGGGCAATACCCGTACGGCCTTTGTAGAGCTTGCCGTCTGGCGAACGCGTTCCTTCGGGGTAAATACCGATGCAATTTCCAGCCGAGAGCAATTCCAAGCCGGTATTCAACGCAGCCTCGCTGCGGCGGCCACCCGAGCGATCCACCGGAACCTGACCAAGTGCTTCGAAGGTTTTCTTCTTGGCAAAACCCTTAATGCCCGGAGAGGTGAAGTACTCGCTCTTGGCTAAAAAGGTGACCTTACGAGGAACGACAAGCGGCATAAAAATTGAATCGCTAAAGGAGAGGTGATTCGACGCGATGATGACTGGGCCGTTTTGCGGAACATGGCGAAGACCAGTGACCTTTGGGCGAAAGAGAATCGTCAAAATGGGAATCAGAAATGACTTCAATGTCTGATAAACCATGTCGGGATTCTAGCCAATGGGGTGAGAGAGCCAAATCTGTGCGAGTATCTGAGCGTGAGCGAGCCAGCAAACTCTCAGGAAATTTCGCTCTCGGGTGGAGATGTCGGAGTCCTGGTACTTCACGGCTTTATGGGCTCCCCCGCATCGATTCGCCCGTGGGCCGAAGGTTTGCATGCCGCTGGATTCACTGTCTTGGCGCCTCGCTTGGCTGGTCACGGAACCACGACCGCCGCGCTAAATTCCACAACCTGGGTTGATTGGTATCGCGATGCCGAGGCGGCACTACTCAAACTCAAATCAGAGTGTTCACAGGTTTTTGTTGCAGGTTTTTCCATGGGCGGCGGAATCGCGCTTCGACTCGCACAAATTCGTGGCTCGGAAATCGCCGGCACGCTACTCGTCAACGCCGCAATATTTGATGATCGACCGTCAATGCGATTAGTGCCACTCTTATCAAAAGTAGTGCCGAGCATTCCTTCTGGTCCCACTGATTGCAAGAAGCCGAATCCGCCTAATCACATTCTCCCTCGAATTCCGCTTCGCGCGCTGCAGTCGCTTCGGAAGTTCTGGCGAATGACCGAACGCGACTTGTATCTAGTTGACACACCTTTGATGGTCTCGTATTCACTCGACGATCACACCGTTCATCCAGTTAACAGTGAAACAATTATCGATAACGTCTATTCGGTCGATATTCGCGAAGTCGTTTTTGAAAACTCCTTTCACAATGTCTCGTTGGACTATGACGCGGATGTCCTCATCGAAGAATCCGTCATCTTCATTCACGATGTGCTCTCGGGCGAACTGAGCCGCAACGGCGACGTAGTGGCTCGAATGAGCGAAGCCGATGAAAAAGATCTGATTGACGCGGAGTTTGAATCAATTGTTGCAGGACTCTCACTCGACGAATCAGCGCCGACTACCTATTTAGATGAACTCGATGCTCGAAAGGACCCAGAAGGCTTTGAGCCTCCTAACCCAGCGCTCGGACCATCGGACCACATCACGAGATGGTCGGTCGTGGGAATGCTCGGCGGATTAGGGTTGATATTTCTTTATCTACTGATCGGATTCGATCCCATCGGATTGGGACCATGGCCCGGAATTTTGGCATTTATAGCGGGCGTCGCTACGTGGATTTGGAAGTCAGCCCGCAAGGATGACGAAGTAGATCCGGGTGATGATGGGGCAATCGTTTAGCTGAACAGATTGTTTTGCTGATTAGCGCCGAGCTAAATCCGCAACTCCCACCAAGCCAGCATCGTTGCCCAATTGGGCGGCCACGATTGTCGGACCTGGGCGCTTTCCGGCAAAAGGAATATTCCGTTCCATCGCTACCCGAGTAGGAGCGAGCAAGATTTCACCAGCATCGATAACTCCCCCACCAATAACAACGCACGCCGGATCGAGGACCGCGACCAAACTCGCGATACCAGCGCCCAACCATTGTCCGGTCGTGTTGAAGGCGGCAAGCGCGACTACATCGCCATCTCGCGCAGCATCTGTAATGTGTTTGCCGGTCAGGCCTTGAATCGTTCCGTCGCCACGAGAAAGAAGGTTATGTGCAATATCCGGCGTGGCAGCAATCGACTCGCGAGTGTGACGCATGAGCGCCGTTCCGGATGCGTATTGCTCGAGACAACCTCGTGCGCCACATCCACACAGATGTCCATCAGGAACTACCCGCATATGGCCGAATTCAGCAGCTATTCCAAAACCTCCACGGTAGAGCTCGCCATTCACGACGAATCCACCACCGACGCCAGTACCAATAGTGAGCATCAACATATGGTCTTCGCCACGACCCGCACCATGTCGGGCCTCGCCCCACGCGGCCGAATTCGCATCATTCTCTAAAACAATATGTAATCCCGTGCGATCGCGAATCTCTTTCTCAAGGTCGACGCCATTCCAGCCCGCAATGTTCGGCGTTGCCAAAATGGTCTTGCGATCATTTGAGATAAATCCAGCGGCGGATATGCCAATTGAATCCACCGGATGGGTAGCGCGAAGTTCTTGAATGACCTCTGCGATTGTGTCCGTTAGCGCCGCGCCACCTTGCTTGGGGGTATCTCGCCTGGAACGAAGCAGAATATTTCCATCAGCATCGACCACTCCACCTAATACCTTGGTGCCACCGATATCAACGCCAATGCTTAATTCCTGTGTAGCCGGCATTTACTCCTCGAGCTTCTTCTTGAGTTCGTTCAGCGCCAAATCAATCGTGGCGCGCTCCGCCTTGTGGCGCATCATCGCAGGGACAGGCATTGAGAGTGCGACGGTCAATTCGTAGGTAACGGATGTGGTGTCATCGCCGTTATCTTTAACGATGTACGCACCGGACATATCCGTCAACAAGTCGGCGTCGTCAAAAGTGAAGAGAAGTTTTTCTGGGGCGAGCGACCAGTCATAATCCAAGGTCACGTTATCTTTCATGACGCCTGCGTCGACCTTCATTTTGACCTTTGTGGGACGCGATTGGGAATCTTTCTCCAAGACCTCGACCGACTTAATGGCGCTGGACCATTCTGGGTAAGTCGCTAGGTCAAAGAGCACTGTCCGAACGTCGTCTGCAGTGGCCTCAATCGTCATTGAATTGGTCGATATATCGCTCATAGGCGGAAGGTTACCTGCTGTGGTGCTAGCAAAAGTGCGAGGTGAAGGGCTAGCGTTGGCCGCATGAAGGAATTCACTACCCCCGCGCTAGTTCCGCCGGCGAGCTCTGGCAACCTCACCAACCTGGTCTCGGATCGAGCTCATTTCGAACCAGAGCGGGTCATGGTGAGCCGCCCGGTCGGTGAAGGGTGGCAAGCCGTCACGGCAAAAGAACTCGACGCGGAAATTCGCGGCGTTGCCAAGGGCTTAATCGCTTCTGGCGTTCAGGCCGGCGAT
>DAIPLA010000055.1:0-6943 GCA_036769465.1 Candidatus Nanopelagicaceae bacterium | reverse complement strand
TCTGTCATTGAACCTGCTTCTACCAAATCATCAAATGCCACAATTTCGGCCTTGATGAAACCTTTTTGGAAATCGGTGTGAATCACACCAGCCGCCATTGGAGCGGTATCTCCCTTATGAATTGTCCACGCGCGACTCTCTTTCGGACCAGCGGTGAGATAAGTCTGCAAACCTAAAGTTTCGAAACCAACTCGAGCCAACGTTGTGAGTCCTGGCTCTTCGATACCAATCTCTTTCAATAACTCCATTGCGTCCGCGTCTTCCAACTCCGCGAGTTCTGCTTCAGTCTTTGCGTCCAAGAAGATTGCTTGTGCTGGCGCAACCAACGCCTGCAACTTTGCGCGCAGCGCTTGGTCATTCAATTCAGACGCGTCGACGTTGAATACATAAAGGAATGGCTTGGTCGTCATCAATTGCAATTCGGCGATAGCAGCCAGGTCAACCTTCGAACCAGTCAGCAACTTGCCCTCGTTCAAGACGGCTTGGGCTTCCTTCACCGCTTCGATAATCGGCGCCTTTTCTTTATTTGTGCGCGCTTCCTTTTCGAGTCGAGGCAGCGCCTTCTCGATGGTCTGCAAATCTGCGAGCGCCAATTCGGTACTAATTACTTCGATATCCGATGCTGGATCGACGAAGGCCGCGGTTCGCTCGCCCTCGCGCGTGACGTTCTCATCGGTGAAGACTCGTACGACCTGACAAATTGCATCGGTCTCACGAATATTGGCCAAAAATTTATTGCCTAACCCGGCGCCTTCCGAAGCGCCCTTGACGATCCCGGCGATATCCACGAACGAGACAGAGGCGGGCAGGATCTTTTCCGAGCCGAAAATTTCAGCGAGCTTTGCCAATCGAGCATCCGGCACGCCCACGACGCCGACGTTCGGCTCGATGGTGGCGAAGGGATAGTTGGCGGCCAAGACGTTGTTCTTGGTCAGAGCATTAAAAAGGGTCGACTTTCCCACATTGGGCAGTCCGACGATTCCGATAGATAGGCTCACGAGGAGTAGAGCCTACGGTGCTTTGTCAGTACTCCCTGCCACCATAGGCGCATGAACAACACCGCTGCGCTGCTTTTTGCATCACTTTTGGCACTTATTGTGGGTCTGGCCATTGGATTCCTCCTCGGAAAGCGCGTTCAGAAGCCTCTACCGGTCGCCCCCGATCTCGAGAAGGCACGCTTGGATGAGAACCTCAAAGCGGTGACGACCTCGTTGGCCACTCTGACCGAAAAGACGCAAGCCGCCGAAGTCGCGCGTGCTCAAGCCGAAGCAACCCTTCGCGCACAAATTGAAAATATGAAGGTCGGCAATGAGACCTTATTGCGCGAAACAACAAAACTCGCTGGCGCGCTCTCTAATTCGCAATCGCGCGGTAAATACGGAGAAGCCCAACTCGAAATGTTGTTGGAGTCATCCGGCCTGATTGAAGGCGTGCACTTCTTTAAGCAGGATTACCGAAATACTGATTCGCGCATCTCCAAGCCCGATATTAAAATTGCGATTCCGGGCGGCAGCGAAATTTTCATCGACTCGAAGTTTCCATTTGAGCGTTTTCTTGAAGCTATTGCCGAAAAGGATCCAGACCTTCGTCGCGATTTGATGCAGGCCCACGCAAAGGATTTGCTGGGTCACGTGAACGCGCTCGCTTCACGCGGATATCAAAATTCTTCGGCGTCACCCGATTACGTCGTCCTCTTTGCGCCCTTTGAATCCATTTTGGCCGAGGCGCTGGAGGTCGATGGCAACCTTCTCAACAAGGCTTTTGCGCAAGGCGTCACCATCGCAACCCCGACCACGATGATGGCTTTACTCCGAACGGTCGCGCACGTCTTTAACCAATCCGATATGGCGAAGAATGCCTCCACTATTACCGAACTCGCGAGCGAACTCTTGCAGCGCATCGGTAAGGTCCACGCAAAGATCGCCACGCTCGGTGATCGCATCAAGAGTGCTGAGCGCGCATTTAACGATTTAGTCGGCAGCGCCGAGACACATATGTTGCGACCCGCTCGCAAGATGGTGGGGCTAGGTGTCCCATCCCCCACCAAACTCTCAGCACCGAATGAGATTGATTCCGAAGTTCGAGCGATTGCCGGCAGTGACTCCGCAAAAGAATTAGAATTGGAAGAGCTAGACCAGCTTGATGACGATGAGGAGCAGAACGACTAATGAGCGTAATCACCGAGAAGCTACCGCCCAAGCCAATTAAAGGCGCTGGTCTTACAGTTCCTGGCGTTGTTGTCCTGCAATCATTAGTAATTTTTATCTTTGAGGCGCTCGATATCTTGATCAACAAAAAAATCGGCGTCACACCAGCAGCCGCAATAATTACCGGCCTTGCGCTACTGCTCGCCTATTTCATCGGTTTTTACCTTGGTCGTCCGGGCACATCGCTCGCTACCGCGGTTAATCCGCCGATTGCCTTCTTTATTTCTACGATTGTTTTGATGCCGTTAGTCGGCCACACCGGCTTGCATATTTCGCTCTTCGGAACAGCGGTCGTAAAGAGTCTGGCGAAAATGGCGCCATATTTGTTGATTGGATCGATCTTTAGCTGGGGCGCTCACTTCGCCCGCAAGCGCGGTCAATAAAGCGAAGGACTAAGCCTTACCCGCTGCCTTTAATTCTTTACGAAGCTCGGGTGGCAGAGCGAACAACAAAGTCTCTTCCATTGCAGTCACAGTTTCGACATCGCCAAATCCACGATCGGCCAGCCACTTCAACAGGTCTGTAACCAACAACTCAGGGACCGATGCACCGCTAGATACTCCGACAGTCGTGACGCCTTCGAGCCATTCTTCTTTGGCCTCAGACGCGTAATCGATCAAATAACCCGCCTTCGCGCCGTACTCCAACGCTACTTCGACCAAACGAACCGAGTTCGAGGAGTTGGTTGATCCGACAACCAGGACCAAATCTAACTTTGGCGCAATCTGCTTAATAACGGTCTGGCGATTTTGGGTGGCATAGCAAATGTCATCGCTCGGTGGATCCATGAGGGCCGGAAAACGCTCGCGCAACGCGGCGACAATCGACATTGCCTCATCAACACTCAGCGTTGTTTGCGACAACCAAGCAACCTTGTTCTCATCGCGGACTTTAATGTTAGGAATGTCAGATATGTGCTCGACCAAGATCACGTTGTCGGGAGCCTCGCCGGCGGTGCCTTCCACCTCTTCATGCCCAGCGTGGCCCACAAGGAGAATGTCGTAATCATCCTCGGCAAATCGCTTCACCTCGTGGTGAACCTTGGTTACCAACGGGCAGGTAGCGTCGATTGTTTTTAGATTACGTTCCGCGGCGACCTGGTGCACCATCGGTGAAACACCGTGCGCGGAAAAGACAACGGTTGCACCTTCGGGAACCTCGTCGGTCTCATTTACAAAAATCACACCGCGCGCTTCTAGCGATGCAACGACGTGCTTGTTATGGACAATCTGCTTGCGGACATAGACCGGTGCGCCATATAGCTCGAGCGTCTTCTCGACAGTCACAACCGCGCGGTCCACGCCTGCGCAATATCCCCGAGGGGCGGCGAGTAGAACGCGCTTGCCTGTTGTCATGTGCTCATTCTATGGCCCCGTGGATTACTATCAATTTATGCTCGAAACCAGCAGTGAATCACCCGTCCCGGTCCGAGTGATCTCTGAGGCAATCGGCGACTATCTCGGTCGATTAGGTCCGGTCTGGATCGAAGGCGAACTCTCGGAAGTAACGGTTCGACCCGGTGCACAAATGGTCTTCATGAAATTGCGCGATACCAGCGCCGATATGAGCATCTCCATCATGTGTCACAAATCGGTCCTCAGCGCCGTTGAACCACTTCCTCAAAACGCACGCGTGGTGATGCATTCCAAGGTCTCGTGGTACGCGAAGAATGGCTCCCTCTCGTTCAACGTCAAAGAGATTCGCCAAGTCGGTATTGGTGAATTACTCGCACGACTCGAAGCGCTCAAGACTCAATTGGCGAACGAGGGCCTCTTCGATGACGAACGCAAAAAAGAGCTGCCCTTCCTGCCAAAGTCCATCGGATTAATTTGTGGGCGCAACAGTGACGCCGAGAAAGATGTTGTTGCTAATGCCACTCGCCGTTGGCCCTCGGTCAACTTTGAGATTCGCGAGGTCGCGGTTCAGGGATCGGCTGCGGTGGTTGAAGTGTCACAAGCGTTGCGCGAACTCGACGCGAACCCAGACGTCGATGTCATCGTGATTACCCGCGGTGGCGGCTCGTTCGAAGATTTATTGCCCTTTTCTGATGAGTCGTTGTTGCGTCTGGTCGCGGATTGTCAGACGCCGATTGTCAGCGCCATCGGTCACGAAAAGGATTCACCACTTTTGGATTTGGTTGCCGATTGGCGTGCATCCACACCGACCGATGCCGGCAAGCGCGTCGTGCCTGATATGCAGGAAGAGCTTCAGAAGATTTCGTTATTGCGCGAGCGCAGTTATCGCCATCTCCACAATCGATTTGAATTCGAGCGCGCAAAAATCGCTGCATACATGGACCGCCCCGTCTTTAAAGCGCCGCACACCATGGTCACCACGCGATTCGATGCGCTGCAAAACTTGCGCGGCAAGGCGCTGCAGAGCATGGGGCATTTGATTGCGTTGGGTCGCGAAGATATTGCTCAACTCGCGACCAGCATTCGCACGCTCTCGCCACAAGCGACGTTGGATCGCGGATACGCGGTCGTCCAAAAGAGCGACGGTGCGGTTCTTCGATCTGCGAGCGAAATCACTACTGGCGAGCACCTGCGCGTGCGCTTGGCCAAGGGCGAAGCCCGCGTCACCGCCGACTAGTCGGAGTAGATTGAGGCCATGGCCGAAGCAAAAAAGTTGTCCTACGAAGAAGCGCGTGACCAGCTAGCCGAGATTGTTTCCAAGCTCGAAGGCGGTCAAGCAACGCTCGAAGAATCTCTCGCGTTATGGGAGAAGGGCGAAGCACTCGCAAAGATTTGTCAGGATTGGTTAGACGGCGCAAAAGCAAAGCTCGACGCGATTCGACCAACGGAATAGCGAAAGCCCATGCCAACCTTTAACTACAAAGACATTCTTCCGCTCGGCGAAGACACCACCGAGTATCGTCTAGTTTCAAATGAAGGCGTCTCCACATTTGAGGTCGACGGTCAAGAATTCCTAAAGGTCTCCCCCGCTGCGATTGAAAATTTAACGGCAGAAGCGATTCACGATATCCAACATTATTTGCGGACCGAGCATCTACAACAGCTCGCCAAAATTCTGGATGATCCGGATGCATCGCCTAACGATCGCTTCGTTGCGCTGGATCTATTGAAAAATGCCAATATCGCCGCGGGTGGAATCCTGCCGATGTGCCAGGACACCGGCACCGCTTTGATTATGGGCAAGAAGGGCCAACGAGTTCTCACATCCGCAAAGGATGAGGAGTCGATTTCACGTGGTGTGTATGACGCGTTTACATCGCTCAATCTGCGGTACTCGCAGATGGCGCCCGTGACCACATGGGACGAGAAGAACACCGGTAACAATTTGCCGGCGCAGGTAGAGATTTATTCGGATTACGACCACGCGGATGAGTACAACTTCTTATTCATCGCCAAGGGTGGTGGCAGCGCCAATAAGTCATTCTTGTATCAAGAGACCAAGGCGATTTTAAATCCCAAGTCATTCATCGCCTGGTTGGACGACAAGCTCCGCTCGCTCGGCACCGCGGCCTGCCCGCCGTATCACTTAGCAATCGTTATCGGTGGAACCAGCGCAGAAGCGACCGTCAAGACCGCCAAGCTTGCCTCCACGCACTACTTAGATAACCTTCCAACATCGGGCGATGCCGCGACCGGCCACGGCTTCCGTGATCTCGAACTGGAGAAAGAAGTCTTTGCGCTCACGCAGACCTTGGGTATTGGCGCGCAATTCGGCGGTAAGTATTTCTGCCACGACGTTCGCGTTGTTCGTCTCCCTCGTCACGGCGCATCGTTGCCGATTGCAATCGCGGTCTCGTGTTCCGCCGATCGCCAAGCCAAGGCGAAGATCACTAAGGACGGTGTCTTCCTCGAGAAGTTAGAGACCGACCCCGCTCGTTTCTTGCCAGACATCACCACCGAGCACACCATCGAATCTGCTGGTGGCGTGGTGAAAATTGATTTGAATCAACCGATGTCAGAGATTCTCAAGGTGCTGTCACAACATCCGGTGAAGACACGGCTTTCGTTGACGGGAACGCTGGTCGTCGCGCGTGATATCGCGCATGCCAAGTTCCGCGATTTGTTGGATGCGGGTAAGCCGCTGCCGGATTACTTAAAGAATTACGCGGTTTATTACGCAGGCCCCGCGAAGACTCCCGAAGGTTATGCCTCTGGTTCATTTGGCCCCACAACAGCTGGGCGCATGGATTCATACGTGGAGCAGCTTCAAAGTGCGGGCGGATCGATGATTATGTTGGCCAAGGGCAATCGCTCGAAGGCGGTCACCGATGCCTGCAAGAAGAACGGCGGTTTTTATCTGGGATCCATCGGAGGCCCAGCGGCTCGCTTGGCGCAAGATTGCATCAAGAAGGTAGAAGTCTTGGATTACGAAGAGCTCGGCATGGAAGCGGTGTGGAAGATCGAGGTTGAAGACTTCCCTGCATTCATCGTCGTCGACGATAAGGGAAATGATTTCTTCGCCGAGACCAGCAAGCCGATCACTATTGGAATGAAGCCACCGAGCGCTTAAGGCGCGGTATTAAGCGACAAAGTCAGAGAGCTGAATCTTCGTCATCTGCATCAATTTGCCCCAGTTGGCTTGCGCCTTCTCTGGGTCTGAATTACCCAAGTAATCGCGCATCTGGAACGGCGTGATCTGCCATTGCAGGCCCCACTTGTCCTTGATCCATCCACAATTGCCTGGCTCGCCCTCGGCGCCGATTGCTGCCCATAAGCGATCTACTTCTTCTTGACCGTCGCACTGAATCGAGAGCGAAATCG
>DAIPLA010000098.1:0-1416 GCA_036769465.1 Candidatus Nanopelagicaceae bacterium | reverse complement strand
TTGCGACCAGCGACGGCATCGGAGTTAGGGCGCGTCTCTAATCGTGATTCTGGCTTGCGGCCGCCTTGTGCGGCAGGACGATTCTTTGGTCCGCGTTGAGTAGTGCGGGCTTCGGCCTCGCGACGCTTTTTACCGGGGCGCATTAGCGACCCACTGTCCAACGAGGTCCTGCGGCTGTGTCTTCAATGGTGATTCCTAACTCGGTAATTGTGTCGCGGATTGCATCGCTGGTCGCGAAGTCTTTACGTGCACGCGCTGCCTCGCGTTGTTGAAGAGCTAGTGAAATCAAGCCATCTAAGGTTTCGGTCGACGCCGCGGATCCGGTGGCAAATACCGCATCAAATGGATCGCAGCCAAGGACATTGAGTGCGCCACGAACATTGCCGGCATGTAACACAATTGCGGCCTTGTCGCCAGATGTAATGGCGGTGTTGCCGAGTCGTGCTTGTTCAGAAATGAACGCTAGTGCGGCCGGGACAGCAAGGTCATCGTTCATGGCATCCGCAAACTCTGGTGCAATCGTCAGCTCTGGTTCTGCGCCAATGATCTCTTTCGAACGGTGCAAGAAGGATTCAATTCGGCGGAACCCGACCGATGATTCCTCGAGCGCCTCAAATGAAAACTCCAACATGGATCGATAGTGAGCGGATCCGAGATACCAACGGAGTTCAATTCCGCGGACTCGCTTTAACAATTCAACGACCTGCAACGAATTACCGAGCGACTTGCTCATTTTTTCGCCAGCGGTGGTCACCCACGCGTTGTGCATCCACGTGCGGGCAAATCCCCAACCGGCTGCTTCGGATTGTGCAATTTCATTCTCGTGATGCGGGAAAATTAAATCCAATCCGCCGCCGTGAATATCAAACTCTTCGCCCAGATAGGCGTGCGCCATCGCGGAGCATTCTAAGTGCCAGCCAGGTCGACCATCGCCCCACGGTGTGGGCCAAGATGGGTCGCCAGGCTTTGCCGCCTTCCATAACGCAAAGTCGCGCGGATCTTTTTTATATGTCAGGTCCGCGTCTTCTGCCGGTTGCAGGTCATCCAACTTTTGATTCGACAGGGTCAGGTATCGCTTCAACGAACGAACGTCGAGATAGACATCGCCATTGCCGGGCGCGTACGCGCTGCCGTTCGCGATCAAACGCTCCATGAGTTGAACCATCTGCGTCACGTGACCGGTGGCTCGTGGTTCATAAGTCGGTGGCAATACATTCAACGCGGCGTAGGCCTCGGTAAATGCGCGCTCGTATTTCATCGCGACCGCCCACCACGGAATCTCTTCGTGGACCGCTTTGTGCAAAATCTTGTCGTCGATATCGGTGACGTTGCGAATAAAGGTGACGTCAAAACCAGAGGCAATCAACCACCGGCGCAAAATATCGAAGTTCACTCCGCTGCGAATGTGGCCAATGT
>DAIPLA010000005.1:16795-33407 GCA_036769465.1 Candidatus Nanopelagicaceae bacterium | reverse complement strand
CCTGAAGCGCGATGGCGTCGAACACCCAGTGACCTTAAGGAATTGGTGTCATTGCAACGCGATTTGCTCTCATCAGGGTACGAGCTGTTGGCGCCTGGGGGAGTCCTCGGCTATGCCACGTGCTCGCCGCACCTGGCCGAGACTGTAGGACAAGTTCTTGATTTTCGCCATCGACACAAGGACGCTGTACTTCTGAATACGGTGGAATTTCTTAATCGCACATTGCCAAATACTTCCGAAGCGGGAGCGCTTCAGTTATGGACTCATATTCATGGCAGCGACGCCATGTTCCTTGCCCTTTTTCAAAAGCCGAGCCTTAGCATTTGACCATGGAGAAGATGGCTCGTCCGCCGATACGAATCGCCCCCAGTATCCTCAACGCTGACCATGGACGTTTGCGAGAAGAGATTGAGCGCATCGCCACGACATCTGATTTGCTTCACCTCGATGTAATGGACAACATTTTTGTTCCAAATTTCACCTTCGATTTCGATCAGTGCTCGACCATCATTGCGTCGTCGCCTTTGCCAGTGGATAGCCACTTGATGATTGCAGAGCCAGATCGAGACGCTCCACGATTTGCCGAAATGGGAAGCAGTTCTGTGACCTTTCATTTAGAGGCTGCTAAAGATGTTCGTTCCATAATCAGAGACGTCACCAGCAACGGCTCACAGGTAGCAATAGCAATCAAGCCGGGAACGCCTTTTTCCGACGTTGAGCCATTCCTCGGCGAGATTTCGATGCTCTTGGTGATGACGGTTGAACCTGGTTTTGGTGGCCAATCATTCATGCCGGAGATGATGCCCAAGGTCCAAGCGGCCGACCGATGGCGCCTGCTTCATCCTGAACGAGACCTTCGAATCGAAGTTGACGGTGGAGTCTCGCTCGCCACCATTGAAGAAGCCTCACTGTCTGGAGCGGACACCTTTGTCGCCGGCAGTGCAGTATTCAACGCCGATCTCCCAGGCGAGATGGTGACCCAGTTGCGCCTCGCTGCCGAAAATGTCCAACGCGACTAACTACATTCGAGCTAAAATTCTCTAATGAAGAGCTTCGATGCGCTGTGGGTAGAACTCAATGAAACGGCTCGCAGGCGACCATCTGATTCGGGCACGGTTGCTCGATTGGATTCCGGTATCCACGAAATCGGGAAGAAAGTCGTCGAAGAGGCGGCCGAGGTTTGGATGGCGGCGGAATATCAATCGAAGACTGAGTGCGCGATTGAGATCAGTCAATTGCTCTATCACCTACAGGTCATGATGATCGCAAAAGGTATCGCCATCGAAGACGTCTACAACGAGCTTTAAGGATAAATCCAGTTTATGACAATCAAGATTGCCGTCCCCAATAAGGGCTCGTTGTCAGAGTCAGCGATCGCGGCGTTGCGCGAAGCAGGATATCGACAGCGCGTAGATCCTCGCGATCTCTCACTGATTGATTCCGATAATGATGTCGAGTTTTACTATCTGCGCCCCCGTGATATCGCGTTATACGTCGGATCGGGTGAATTAGATGCAGGCATCACCGGTCGTGACTTATTGCTTGATAGCAATGCGAACGCCACTGAAGTTCTAGCGTTGGACTTTGGTCGAAGCACATTCCGCTTTGCGGCGCCGGAGGAGAATCCCTTCACCCAATCGGATTTGGCAGGAAAGCGGATTGCGACCGCTTATCCGGGACTGCTTCAATCATTTCTTGCGCAATCCAAGATCTCTGCAACTGTTGTGGCCCTTGATGGTGCGGTCGAAACATCTATCAAACTGGGTGTCGCGGATGTTATTGCCGATGTCGTTAGCACGGGCGGTACGTTGCGCCAGGCTGGGCTAAAGGTCTTTGGGGATCCGCTATTGACCAGCGAAGCAATCTTGATCGACCGTACCGGCTCAACACGAAAGCCAGAGACCGAAACCCTCGTCCGTCGTTTGCAAGGTGTGGTGCTTGCACGACAATACGTTCTCGTCGATTATGACGTTCGTACATCAGATTTAGATAGGGCTTGCGCGCTTACACCCGGCTTGGAGTCGCCAACTATTTCACCTCTTCAGAAAAGTGAGTGGAACGCCGTCCGCGCCATGGTGAAGCGGAAAGACGTCAATCGAATTATGGATGAACTGTGGGCGGTGGGCGCGCGCGGAATACTCGTTACCGATATCCACGCCTGTCGTCTCTAGCTCTTAATTAGATCGAGCAGTTCTACCAAACTGCGATTACTGAAAGAGTGGTCGGCGGCCGCGACTGCCTTTGGTTTGCCGTTGTACGCAACACTTATCGCGGCGGAGTTCATCATGAGGATGTCGTTCGCACCATCGCCTATGGCCATGGTGCGATCAAGCGGGATATTGAACTTCTCTGCCGCAATTTTTAAATGTTCTGCCTTTGCCGACGCGTCAATAATTTCACCGACCGTTCTTCCGGTCAGGGTACCATCGATCACCTCAAGCGTGTTTGCGGTGAAATAGTCGATGGCCAGGGACTCCAAAATCGGCGAGATCACATTGAGAAATCCACCAGAAAAAATCGCGACCTTATGTCCATGTAAGTGGGCCGTCCGTACCAATTCCTCAGCACCTGGGCTGAATGAAATTTTCGAACGCACAATTGCGAACTCGGTCTCCTTTACGCCCTTCAGCTTTCCTACGCGACGGGAGAGGGACTCCTGAAAATCAATCTCACCGCGCATCGCCTGTTCGGTGATGGACGCAACTTCCGCTTCGACTCCGGCCTGAGCCGCGATCAAATCGATCACTTCTTGCTCAATGAAGGTGGAGTCCATATCTAGAGCGATAAGCCATGGGATAGCCGTCATGAGTGACTTTTCCAGTCCACGCTGTGCTGACGAAGAGCCGGCAATGGATCGTTCCCCGTGGACTCGATGAGCAGTTCGTGTCCGGCCTTGCTCTTGCTCACGCTGGTAAAAATAACGTCGGCTCCATTTTCTTTTAGCAATCGATAGATTTCATCCAACGCGGCTGCCGAAAATTCAGAAGCAATCAAGGTATTGCGATAGAGAGAATGGGAATGAGCTGCTTCGCTGGCCGAAGCCTCGCCATCCGGATGCAGGTCGATTGCTACATCCATTCCAGTTCGTTCGGCGGCTTCGATCAAATCCGCTTCGATTGCGGGGGCATGCGCAGGGTCAAGAGCTATTAAGGCGGTAGAAAAGACTCGTCCTCGAATGACGAAGTGACGCGTATCAAGAATTGATGTTGAAAAAGGGGAGAGCGTCCTAAAAATTATTGTGCTGGCTTCGGGGTTATCTGGACCAGTGAAGAGAATCAGGGCGGTAACTTTTGTTGAAGCCATGGGGCGAGGCTATCCTGAACCACACCGCGCAGGCGGTATCTTTTCACCCTATGAGTCGCGTGATTGAGCTAACCGATGTCTCGGTCATACGAGAGGGAAAGACCATTCTTGGACCCATCTCGTGGCAGGTGAACGAAGGCGAGCGCTGGGTCGTGCTTGGACCTAACGGGGCAGGTAAGTCGACGCTCTTCAATGTTTGCTCGACCCTCATTCATCCCACTAGCGGTTCCGCCGAAATACTCGGCGAACGCCTGGGCGCCGTTGATGTTTTTGAGCTTCGTACTCGAATCGGATTAACCGCACCTTCGTTGACAACATATATCCCTGAAGATGAGAAGGTCATGGATGTAGTTCTGACGGCTGCGTACGCGATAATTGGGCGCTGGCAAGAAGAATACGAACTGTGGGATGAGTCGCGCGCGATGGGTTTGCTCAAGACGTTAGGCGTTCGTTCAATGGGAGACCGTATCTATTCCACGTTGAGTGACGGAGAAAAGAAGCGCGTTCTTATAGCACGGGCCTTGATGGCTGATCCCGAGTTATTGCTCCTAGACGAACCTGCTGCCGGCTTGGACCTTGGTGGCAGAGAAGACTTGCTCACGCGATTGGCTGCGCTTGCCGAAGACCTGCAGGCCCCGGTGAGCGTTGTAGTGACCCATCACATTGAGGAAATTCCCACCGGCACAACGCACGCCCTGTTACTGAGTGGCGGCGCTTCTATTGCACAAGGCGAGATAGCCTCGGTACTCACGAACGAAAACCTCTCGCGAGCTTACGGGCTTCCCATTTCGGTCACCCACGAAAGTGGCCGTTTCTTTGCTCGGGCCTCAACGACTCGTCCGTAGTCGAATGTCATTTGCGTCGTGTCGCTTTTCTTACAACTGACAGATGAGTGGCAGGCGGAACTTTCTCATCACCGCGCGGTGATTGATTCGATTGACGAACGATTGCATGATGAGGCCATTAATCCTGATAGGGCGAAGATTTTTAGGGCGCTGGAGCAGCCGATATCAACGTGCTCTGTTGTCATCGTCGGACAGGATCCGTACCCGAATGCCGAAGATGCCTGTGGTCTGGCATTCTCTCTGCCTGCTGGCCATCGAGGGAAAGTCCCGCCAACGCTGCGAAATATCCTTCAGGAACTTGAGGATGATGTCGGTTCGGCATCCGTCAAGAATGGAGATCTCACCCCATGGACCGATCAAGGTGTGGTTCTTCTTAATCGAATCCTCACGACCAAGTCAGGGGAGTCGCTCGCTCACAAGGATTGGGGATGGCAGAACGTGACCGATGCAATCGTCGCACGACTAGTCCGGAACAATTCGATTTTCATCTTGTGGGGTAATTTCGCGCGAGACCTTTCATCGGTTATTCCACAGTCGCAGCGAGTCGAATCTGTACACCCCAGCCCGCTCTCGGCATATCGGGGATTCTTTGGAAGCAGGCCATTCTCAACAACGAATGAGCGCCTACGATCCGTAGGGCGAGACCCGATCAACTGGTAGTTGTTGGTACTCTGCGTCAATGTCTAATACGAGTGGCGTCAGCGGCTTCGTTGGCCTCGGCACACTTTTAAATGTGTCGACGATTGTCGTCGGATCGCTCTTGGGCTTGCTCGTCGGCAAGAAATTCAAAGAGTCCACGAGAGACCTCATTACAACTTGCCTCGGCTTCACTACACTTCTCGCGGCGGTCGATTCCATCCGTCACCTATGGGATAGATCGTTCGCTTCATCCTTCCCGAAGGGATGGGCGCTGCTTCTCATTCTCGGCTCGCTTCTTGTGGGGGCTGTCGTTGGTTCGGCGCTTCGAATAGAAGAACGTGTCGAAGGCATTGGTGAAAGACTCAAGCGCAGGTTCGACGAACACGGATCCTCACCATTCGTCGAAGGTTTCGCTTCCGCCTCGCTTCTCTTCGTGATTGGTCCGATGGCGATTCTTGGATCAATCAGCGACGGGATGCATACCGGGATTCAGCAACTCGCCTTGAAGAGCGTCCTCGACGGAGTCACTTCAATAGCCTTTGCTTCGTCGTTGGGTTGGAGCGTCGCGCTCTCTGCCATTCCAGTCGGTATATACCAACTCGCGTGGACCGGAATTGGATTCGGGTTGGGGAACATCCTGTCCGGCTATGAAGTCATGGCGTTGACCGTGACGGGCGGGATGCTCCTTCTCGGTATATCGCTCCGCCTGCTCAAGATTAAGGATGTAGCCGTCGGCAACCTTCTGCCAGCGCTTTTTCTGGCGCCGTTGTTCGCGCTGGCACTCCATCAATTTCTCTAGGTCAAACGGCTAGCAGTTCGCTTATTAAAACGACGTGGCGTCAATAACGAATCGATATTTTACGTCGCTGGCGATCGTGCGCTCGTACGCCTCATTGATGTAGTCGGCCTTTATGACCTCCACGTCGCTGACAATATTTTTTTCGCCACAAAAATCCAGCATCTCCTGGAGTTCATGCACATCACCGATCATTGAACCGGATAGCGAGCGGCGCTGGTTGAGAAGTGTGCCAGCGTTGATGGGGTAAGGCTTACCAGAGAGCCCAATCATGACCAGCGTTCCGTTGAGTTTCAAGAGTTTCAAATATGGATCAAGATCGATTTCGGCCGATACGGTGTTGAGAATTAAATCAAAGCCACCTTCAGTAGCCGCAAGGGCTCCTTCTTGGTGCGTGTCAACGAAATTGTGCGCTCCCATGGCAAGCGCATCAGGCTTCTTCTTCGCAGAGTGAGAGAAGACCGTTGTATGTGCTCCCAAAGCAACGGCGAATTTAGTTCCCATGTGGCCTAGGCCGCCTAATCCAATGACTCCAACTTTCTTGCCAGGACCAGCGCCCCAATGCCTCAGTGGGGAGTACAACGTGATGCCTGCGCACATCAGCGGCGCTACGCCACTCATCTCCAAATTAGAAGGTATTTTCACCGCATAGCCTTCGTCGACGACGAATGTATTTGAGTATCCGCCCATCGCCACGGTCTTCTTGTCGCGCTCATATCCGTTATAAGTACCCGTCATGCCTTGTAGGCAATAGTGACTTGCACCGTTGAGGCAGTTGTAGCAGCTGCGGCATGAATCGATATAGACGCCAACGCCAATTCGATCGCCGACTTTAAACTTTGAGACCGAATTACCAATCGCGGTGACAATTCCTGCAATCTCGTGTCCCGGCACCATAGGGAATATTGATGGTCCCCACTCTTCGCGCGCCTGGTGGATATCGCTATGGCAAATTCCGGCGTATTGGATATCGAGAACTACATCAGATGAACCTGGGTCGCGACGCTCAAACGAGTATGGCGTTAGAGGCGCCTTGGCTGACATAGCTGCATAGCCTTTAGAAGCAGTACTCATCGATATAACCCGATCTCTCTCGTAGCTGGCGATTTAAATTTTTGGAAGTGAAAAGCGATATCTTAGGAGAAGTTGAAGGGTAGTGGCTCGGCCCGTCCTGCGCCTGATAAACGCGAGGTCACCCTCCGCATATGGTGGCGACGGCAGAGAACTTCGTATGCGACTTCGTCGTGTGTGTTGGTATCGCCGACTACAACCTGCTCGCCCTCGACAACCATTTCGCCGTTGACGGTCCGAGCATTGTGGGTAGCTCTCTCACCGCACCAGCAGAGTGCCTCAACCTGAAGAGTTTGAACGCGATCCGCGAGTTCTACCAGACGAGCAGAACCAGGGAAAAGTGAGGTTCGGAAGTCTGTGAGAATGCCGAAAGCGAATACATCAATGCCTAACCCATCAACAATTCGAGCGAGCTCTTCAATGTGGTGGGGCTGATAAAACTGGGCTTCATCGCAAATGATGAAATCGACTCGAGTTCCCTCAGAGAGTAACTCCACGACATATTTATGGATATCAAGTGCCGGCTCGACTTCGATGGCGTCGCTTTGAAGACCGAGTCGGGAAGATATCTGGCCACGACCAGCGCGATCTTGATTGGTAAACACGAGGCCGGTCCGGCCACGCGATCGGTGATTGTGTGCCGTTTGAAGGGCGAGGGTCGACTTACCGCTGTCCATAGTTCCGCAGTAATAAATGAGCTCAGCCACGGCCGTATCTTGTCATGAATGCGTGTCCGAACGGGGACTTGAACCCCGAATCCCTTTCGAGAACTAGCACCTCAAGCTAGCGCGTCTGCCAATTCCGCCACCCGGACGAGTGAAGGTAGAAGGATAGCATTCGGATATGAGCCACCAGACACAGGAATTTCCGGCCCTGCCCGATGACCCGATTATGCGGGCGGTTGAAGACGACTGCATCACGATGTGCCAAGAGATGATTCGAATCCCCAGCGTTAACTTTGGCGAGGGCAAGGGCGATGAGAAGGCGATGGCCGAATACGTTGCCGACCGGTTGCGCGAAGTCGGTATCGCCAGCGAATTAATCGTCACCGGCGAGAACAGAGTGAACGTGGTCGCAAAAATCGCTGGTTCGGATCAATCACGCCCCGGCTTGGTCGTTCACGGCCACATCGATGTCGTGCCCGCTAACCCTGATGACTGGTCAGTCGATCCGTTTGGCGGCGTCATCAAAGATGGATTTATTTGGGGGCGCGGCGCGGTCGACATGAAGGACATGGACGCGATGATCCTCGCCACCGTCCGACATTGGGCGCGGACTGGATACCAACCACCGCGAAACATATTGTTGGTTTTCTTTGCGGACGAAGAGGCCGGCAGCGCCTACGGTTCGCGTTGGCTAGTAAAAAATCGTCCGGAACTTTTCCACGGATATACGGAGGCGGTCTCCGAGGTCGGCGGATTCTCAGTCACCATCACTGGTGGACATCGTTTGTATCTGGTCGAAGGAGCCCAAAAGGGCATTCAGTGGATGAAGTTGACGGCGCACGGCGAAGCCGGTCATGGATCATTCATCAATCGAAATAATTCAATCACCCGTTTGACGCAAGCTATCGCAAAAATTGGTGAGTACGAATGGCCACAACGCGAAACAAAGACGGGAAAGCTCTTCTGGGGCAAAATCGCCGAACTCACTGGCGATAAATATGACCCGTCAAACGTTCGTCCTCTGCTCAAGCACATTGGGGGAGCCGCGCGAATGCTGGGCGCCACTATTCAAAATACGGCCAATCCAACGATGCTCGAGGCGGGATACAAGGCGAACGTCATCCCTCAATCTGCATCGGCGGTAGTCGATGGCCGATTCCTCCCAGCATACGAGGACGAACTCGTGGAGACTATTAAGAAATTAGCGGGCGATGATATTGACGTCGAACTACTCGTTCGAGATATCGCCCTAGAAGTCGATTTCCATGGGCCGCTGGTCGACGCCATGACCTCGTCGATTACAGAGTTCGATCCAGCTGGAATTCCAGTTCCTTACCTGATGAGTGGCGGTACGGATAACAAGGCGCTTTCAGAACTCGGAATCGTTGGCTACGGCTTCAGTCCCGTACTGCTGCCACCTGACTTGGATTTCTTTGCACTGTTCCACGGAGTGGATGAACGTATTCCCGTAGACGGACTTCGGTTCGGAGTGCGGGTTCTGAACCGCTTCTTACAAAACTCCTAGCTTTTAGGCAGATACCTCATCGAGCGCTGCGCGCACTTGATCCGGCAATTCAATTTCTTCCACCGTGAGGATCCCTCGCAATTGTGCTGCGGTTCGAGCGCCCACGATTGCACTGCTTACGCCATAACCGTCACGAACCCAGGCAAGCGCAACTTCGATAGGCGAATAGCCGAGTCCTTCGCCAGCAACACAGACCGCGTCCACAATTCGACGACTCCGGGCATCAAGATATGGTTCAACGAACGCGCTGAAGTGCGGGCTCGCGCCTCTGGAATCAGAAGGTGTTCCGCCACGATATTTTCCAGTGAGCACACCGCGTCCCAGCGGCGACCAGGCAAGGAATCCAACGCCGAGTTCATCGCATGCGGGCATTACTTCTCGTTCCACATCGCGATTCAGTAAGGAATATTCACTCTGGATGGAGGCGATACCCGCCTTGCCAAAAATTGGATTCTGCAGAGTCGCCGCGCGGGCTAATTGCCAGGCGGCGAAGTTTGATAAACCTACGTAGCGGACGCGTCCACTCGACACAGCTATATCCAGCGCCGACAAAGTTTCCTCGAGCGGCACCGTGGGATCCCAAGCGTGAACCTGCCATAGGTCGAGGTAATCGCACTGCAATCGCGCCAATGACTTATCCAAATCGGCCAAGAGGGTTGTCCGAGAATTGCTCACTACTCGAGAACCAGTGGCGAATGAGATGCCGGCCTTTGACGCAAGAATCACATCCTCTCGATTTACCAATGTACCGAGCAGGCCGCCGATCACTCGCTCCGAGTCACCATCACCATACACAGCCGCGGTATCAATCAGATTTCCGCCAGCATCGAGAAATGTTTTAAGTTGGTCGGCGGATTCGAGCTCGTCGGTGTCTCGACCCCAGGTCATCGTGCCGAGGCCTATTCGGGATACCTGGATTCCGGTGTTACCAAGCGAGCGCTTCTCCATAGTCGCGAATCTAGCAAGCTTTAGTTGAAAAAATCGGTAACCTCTCCTCGTGGCACATTCCCCAGCAAAATCCGCGGAAATCATTCTCGTGAGACATGCGGTTTCCACCGCTAACGAAAAAGGCATACTTGCGGGCCGCGATAACTCGGTTCATCTTTCCGACAAAGGGGAGCGGCAGGCCGAGCTACTCGCCGCCGCGCTCGCCACTCACGATATTGCGGCAATTTTCACGAGCCCGATTAAACGCTGTCGTGAAACTCTCGCGCCCCTCGTGAAAATCTATAAGAAGAAGGTTGTTGTCGAAAGTTTGCCCGGGGTTCAGGAGATGGATTATGGACGCTGGTCTGGCCGCAAACTCTCCATTTTGAGCAAGCTCCCGCTATGGCTCGCTATTCAACGAAAGCCCAGCACGGTTCGCTTTCCTGGCGGAGAGTCTTTCAACGAGATGTCTGCCCGCGCAGTAGAAGCAGTGGTCGAAGCCAGCCGGCCAGGTAAGACCATTCTGATATGCAGCCATGGCGATGTCATTAAATCGTTGGTTGCATCGGCTTTGGGATTACACCTCGATCAGTTCCAAAGAATAATTATCGATCCAGCATCCATCACGCGGCTTCGGTATTCGAACGGGGATTTCTCGGTTCTTTCCGTCAATGACACGCACCACTTAGCGCCCTTAACAAACGCTTCTGGAGCCAAAAAGAATCGTGGTCATCTTTTGGGTGGAGGATCGGGCCAATGAGCAGAATCGTCTACGAGCATTTACTTCCATCTCGCTTCATAGTCGGCACGGTTGGAAACCCAGGCGAACGAGCCTTCTTCCTGCAAGCCGTCTCTGATATTGGCATGACAACTATCGCCGTGGAAAAGACGCAAGTGGCCGCCTTGTCAGCCCGATTGCGCGAGATGATCGCGGAACTTCGTCGCAACAAGTTGGCGAGTTTGGACGAACTCTCATTAAGCGCCACAAAGGATTCGGGAACACTTGAGTTTCCGATCGAGGAGGATTTTCAAACCGGAGTCATCGGCATCACCTGGGACCAAGAGACTCAACGTGTCATCATTGAAGCGCAGGCACTGATGGACGAGGCTGAGCAAGAGCTGCTGGACGACGACGATCTTGCACAAATAGAAGACGCGCCAGATCTGATGCGGGTCTATCTACGCATTAACCAGGTGAGAGGATTCTGCGAGCGCGCAGATGCCGTAGTGGCCAACGGACGACAACCCTGTCCTTTCTGCGGATTACCCATCGATCCATCGGGTCATTTATGCCCGCGCGCAAATGGCTATCGACGCTAATTCAGAGTCGTTACTCGAGCTCCTAACCCGTAGCGAATTATCGGTAACGGGCCGGTTGGTGGACGCGTCTAATGCAACCCTCTTGTGTGAGCTAATTGGATCCGATCACTCTGATCTCTCTGATCAAAGTGCATCTGGCGAACAAGTTCTGCAAGCCATCTACAAACCGATCGCCGGCGAGCGACCGTTATGGGATTTCCCGGACGGGCGATTGGCCTGGCGAGAACGTGCCGCCTACCTTCTCAGTTCTTTAGCGGGATTCAATATCGTCCCACCCACCGTGCTTCGCGATGGACCTTTCGGTGAGGGTGCGGTGCAACTCTGGATTGATTGTGATGAGTCGGTGGATATCGTCGAATACGGTCAAACGGAGAACTCCTTTCTTCGTGCACTTGCACTCTTTGACGCGATCATTAACAACACCGATCGTAAGTTCGGCCATCTCCTACTGACATCCGAAGGGCAACTTTTCGGGTGCGATCACGGAGTCAGTTTTCATCAGGATCCCAAGCTCCGGACAGTGCTTTGGCAATTCTCGGGGGAGAAATTCACCGATCGTGAAGTTGCGCTATTGCATCGCGCAACGGAATCAATCACTCATGAAGAATTCTCACATCTTCTGACCGGCGCAGAGATTGCAGCCACGTCGGAAAGAATCGCAACTTTGCTAGAAGAAGGAGAGTTCCCGTTTCCGTCAGGGGATTGGCCTGCGGTTCCGTGGCCGCCCTACTAAGCTTGGGGTATGCGCACGTGGCCATCTGTTTATACGCCGCCCATAACTACCTCGCTTCCGCCACTTGTATTAGCTGCAAGTAGCGGATCGGGCTCTCTCTCGGAGCACAACGATGTTCGTATGTACGTCTGCGGGATTACTCCGTACGACGCAACACATTTGGGGCACGCCGCCACCTATCTCACTTTCGACTTAGTTAATCGATATCTCCGCGCCCAAGGTAAGTCGGTGGCCTTCGTCGAAAACATCACCGATATTGACGACCCCCTCTTTGAGCGTGCGAACCGCGATCATCAAGATTGGCGCGAGCTCGGTCAATCACAAATTGATCTCTTCATCTCTGACATGGTGGCGCTTCACATATTGCCGCCGGATTCCTATATCGCCGTGACCGAAGTTATCGACCTTGTTATTTCGGCCATCGTGCAACTCCGCGACAAAGGTTTCTGTTACGAGGTGGAAGGCGATACCTATTTCGATATCTCCTCATTTCTGCCTCGACTTCCGATATCACGAGATGAGGCGCTCCGGATATTTTCAGAGCGAGGGGGAGATCCAAAGCGAGTAGGCAAGCGAGATCCACTCGATCCGCTGTTATGGCTAAAGAACCGTGCGGGCGAACCCGGCTGGGAGAGTCCAATGGGCTTCGGCCGCCCAGGTTGGCATATCGAATGTTCAGTGATTGCACTGCGTTATCTTTTGGGTGAGGGCTTTCTTGCTCCATCAACGACGAGCTATTCGATTCAGTTGCAAGGCGGCGGAAGCGATTTAATATTCCCGCACCACTTTATGTCCGGCGCTCAGGCCGAGGCTCTAACCGACACTCCATTTGCTCAGCTGTATGTGCATTCTGGAATGGTTGGCTTGGATGGCGAAAAGATGAGCAAGAGCAAGGGCAACTTGGTCTTTGTCTCGAAACTACTACAAGCGGGCGAAGATGCGATGTGTATTCGTTATGCGCTCTTATTGCATCACTACGCTTCGGATCGAATGTGGACCAGCGAGATTCTCGTTCGGGCTAACCGCGAGGTAGCACTTATTCGCACTGCGCTAGCACGGGAAGAGGTCCCGACTACCGACTCTGTGATTGCTGAGATTGCTGCCGCTCTGGCCGACAACCTCGATACTCCTCGAGCCCTGGCGGCGCTCGTGACGTGGGCACATGAAGCCGTCAATCAATCTGAAGCCACCGACCATTTGGATAATTCACGCGGGAATGCAGGTGAGCTATCTCGCGCTGTTGATTCTTTGTTAGGGCTGGCCCTCTGAGGTAACCTTCGCTGTGCCGATTTCAAAACCACGTAATAACGCGCCGGCATCATCGCTACGCCTGGCGCTCAATTCGCGTGTGGTTATCGCCGACGGCGCTATGGGAACGATGCTTCAAGCCCAAAATCCGTCGCTAGAAGATTTCCAGAACCACGAGGGCTGTAACGAGATTCTGAACGTCTCTCGTCCGGATATCGTCAAAGAAGTGCACCGTCGCTACTTAGAAGTTGGCGTAGATGCGATTGAGACGAACACCTTTGGTGCAAACTTCGCAAATCTCGCGGAATATGGAATTGAGGATCGCATCTACGAACTCGCCCATGCCGGGGGAGTCATTGCCTGTGAAGCGGCTCATGAATTCTCCACCCCGGATAAGCCTCGTTGGGTCTTGGGTTCACTTGGACCAGGAACAAAGCTGCCAACACTCGGACATACGGAATACCAAGTTTTGAAGTCCGCATATTTCACCGCCTCCCAAGGTCTTTTGGACGCCGGAGTCGATGCGTTATTGATCGAAACTACTCAGGATTTACTCCAAGCAAAAGCCGCCGTCAATGGAGCTCGGGAAGCGATTGATAAGTCGGAGCGGGATGTCGTTCTGATTGCACAAGTAACCGTAGAAACAACGGGAACGATGTTGCTCGGTTCCGAAATTGGTGCGGCACTGAACGCACTTGAACCACTCGACATCGATTTGATCGGCCTCAATTGTGCGACCGGTCCGGCTGAGATGTCAGAACATCTTCGGGTGCTCTCTAAGAATTCCCATGCCGCAATTTCGGTGATGCCCAACGCTGGACTTCCAGAATTGGGCCCAAACGGCGCTACCTACCCGCTCGGCCCGACCGAACTTGCAAATTACCTGTCCGAGTTCATCGATTCATATGGGCTCACTTTGGTCGGTGGATGTTGTGGAACAACGCCGGATCATTTACGTGCCGTTGTCGACAAACTCGATCGCAAACCGCTTGTGGCTGCGAATCCTCGCCATGAGGCCGGCGCATCGTCGCTCTACCAATTCGTTCCGTTCCGTCAGGATTTAACGTATATGTCCATCGGCGAGCGAACGAACGCAAATGGTTCACGAGCGTTCCGTGACGCTCTACTCAACGACGACTGGCAGACGTGCATCGAAATCGCCCGCGATCAAATTCGCGACGGCGCCCATATGCTCGACCTCTCTGTCGATTACGTCGGCCGAGATGGTGTTCGAGATATGAAGGAACTTGCTTCGCGATTTGCAACATCTTCAACGCTCCCGATTGTTTTGGATTCCACCGAGCCCGCCGTGTTGAAGGCTGGTCTCGAGCATTTGGGCGGCCGAAGCGTTATCAACTCCGTTAATTATGAAGATGGCGACGGTCCAACTTCTCGCTTCGCGCGGATTATGCCGCTGGTGAGAGAGCATGGCGCCGCTGTCGTAGCGCTGACTATTGATGAAGAAGGACAAGCACGAACCGCCGAATGGAAGTTACGAGTGGCCCGTCGTTTGATTCATGACCTAGTCGACAATTGGGGAATGGATGTCGGCGACATCCTGATTGACACGTTAACTTTCCCTATCGCGACCGGCCAAGAAGAGACTCGACGAGACGCAATCGAAACAATATCGGCGATTAAAACGCTCAAGGAAGAATTCCCTAGCGTTCAAACCACGTTGGGCGTGAGTAACGTATCTTTCGGTTTAAATCCGGCTGCTCGCATCGTTCTTAACTCGGTCTTTCTCGCCGAGGCGGTGAAGGTGGGATTGGATTCGGCGATTGTTCATCCCTCAAAGATCACGCCGATGGCTCGAATCGACGAGCGGCAACGAGAAGTGGCGCTCGATTTAGTCTACGACCGTCGAACCTTCGACGCCGATGGAAATACGATCTACGACCCACTTTCCACTTTCCTCGAACTCTTTGATGGCGTGGAAGTCGCGTCATCGAAGCTGACCCGCGCGGCAGAACTCGCGGCGCTTCCGTTGGCAGAGCGTCTCGAGCGGCGCATCATCGATGGCGAAAAGGTCGGGCTAGAGGCAGATCTTCAATCGGCGCTTGATGGAGGCATGAAGCCTCTGGCCATTATTAATGATCACCTGCTGGCTGGCATGAAGGTCGTCGGAGAGCTCTTCGGCAAGGGCGAGATGCAACTGCCATTCGTTCTTCAATCAGCAGAGGTAATGAAGACCGCGGTCGCCTATCTTGAACCGCACATGGAGAAGAGCGACTCGGAGGGCAAGGGAACAATTCTCCTCGCAACAGTAAAGGGCGATGTCCACGATATCGGCAAAAACTTGGTCGACATCATCCTTTCCAACAACGGTTACGCGACAGTGAACATCGGAATCAAGCAGACGGTTAATCAAATTATCGATGCAGCCGAGGCCTCCAACGTCGACGTGATCGGAATGTCAGGCTTACTCGTGAAGTCGACCGTCATTATGAAAGAGAATTTGGAAGAGTTAACTTCTCGAAAACTTAACAAGAAGTGGCCCATCATCCTCGGGGGAGCCGCACTCACTCGCTCGTTCGTTGAACAAGACCTTGCTGAACAGTTCGATGGAACGGTTCGCTATGCAAAGGACGCCTTCGAAGGTCTGCGTCTCATGGACACAATGATGGCAATTAAAAAGGGGGTTCCGGGTGCGGTGTTACCGGAGCTCAAGAAGCGCACTACTCCTAACACCAGACTTTTGCGCGGCCGAAATCTTGATACGACGCGTTCGGATGTAGCGTTAGATAATCCACTTCCACAGCCTCCGTTCTATGGCTCGCGCATCGTTAAGGGCATCCCTCTGGCCGACTACTTGGGAATGTTGGATGAACGAGCCCTTTTTGTCGGGCAATGGGGATTGCAGGGCAAGCGCGGTGAGTACGAGGCGATGGTTGAAAATGAGGGTCGGCCTCGACTTCGTCAGCTGTTGAATGACGTTCAATCTAAGGGCTGGTTGAATGCAGCCGTCGTCTATGGCTATTTCCCGTGCTACGCCGACGGGAATGATCTAGTCATTCTGCATCACGATGGCGACGAGAAAGGCAAGGAGCGGACTCGCTTCACTTTCCCACGGCAATCGCGCGATCGACGGCTCTGCCTGAGTGACTTCTTCCGCTCTAAAGAATCCGGCGAAATAGATACCGTCGCATTTCATATTGTGACCATGGGTCAGAGCGTTTCAGAGGCGACAGCGGAACTCTTCGCTGCCAACAATTACCGTGAGTATCTTGAACTTCATGGTCTCTCGGTCCAATTGACAGAGGCTCTCGCCGAACATTGGCATGCACGAGTCCGCGAAGAGCTGGGCTTCAACAGCGAGGATTCGAATGACATCGCTTCAATTCTCGATCAGGGTTATCGTGGCTCCAGGTATTCATTTGGCTATCCAGCCTGTCCGGATTTGGAACAACAAGTACAACTATGCGAACTTCTGGGGCCGGACCGTATTGGCGTGAACCTCTCTGAAGAATTCCAGCTCCATCCCGAGCAATCAACATCTGCCATCATCGTGCATCACCCGGAGGCGAAGTACTTCAATGC
>DAIPLA010000005.1:6583-16695 GCA_036769465.1 Candidatus Nanopelagicaceae bacterium | reverse complement strand
CCTGTCTCCTTTCAGGGGGTTCTCTTTGACATGGACGGCACTCTCATTGACTCAGAACCGTTGTGGCATCGCCACGAAGCCGAACTCATGGCTTCGTTCGATTACACATGGACTGACGAAGATCAGCAGTACTGCTTAGGCGGCCCACTAAGCAAGGTTGGGCAATATATGTACGACAAAGTGGGGAAGCGGGAGACACCCACGTACTTCACCGATGCGCTCATTCGACGAGTAGAGAACGACTTGCGCAATGGGGTTCTCTTTATGCCCGGCGCGTTGGAACTGGCAGAATTAGTGCATTCAGCAGGTATTCCTATTGCCTTGGTCTCTGCAAGTCCGCGTAACCTAATGGACGCGGCTCTCGACGGAGTCTCTCTTGCGTCGCGATTTGGACCCGAGCTCTTCGCGCTCAGTATTTCCGCTAATGATGTCACCAAAACAAAGCCTCACCCAGAGGGCTACATCAAAGCGGCTCGAGAATTGGGAATTGATATTTCGCAAACATTGATCCTCGAGGATTCGATGACCGGGATTCATTCGGCTACGGCAAGCGGGGGAAGAACAATCGCGATTCCACATTACATTGAGGTCACCGAGGCGTCGAACCTCCGTGTTATTCCCAGCCTGGAGAATCTCACTCTTTCTGATTTACAAGGCTTATTCGATAGCATGTCCGCGTGAATCAGGAAATCGATCGAAGTTTTGTGGCTGGCGATCGGGTCCAGCTCACCGATTCCAAGGGCAAAATGCACACCATCACTCTGGTTGCAGATAAAGAGTGGCACACCCACAACGGTTGGTTAGTCCATAACGACGTGATCGGAAAGCCAGAAGGTTCGGTGGTAGAGACCACTGGCGGTCTAAAGTTTCTCGCCTTTCGTCCGTTGTACGCTGATTACGTTCTTTCCATGCCGCGTGGTGCCACAATCGTTTATCCGAAGGATTCCGCGTTAATCGTTGGAATGGCTGACATCGCGCCTGGATTACGAGTTCTTGAAGCGGGTGTCGGTTCTGGTGCGCTTGCAATTGCTCTTCTTAAGGCGGTCGGACCAGACGGCCACCTCACATCGTTTGAACGTCGCGACGAATTCGCAGAGATTGCGACCCGAAACGTCGTCGACTATTTCCGTGGCAAGCCCGCCAATTGGGAGTTAAACGTTGGATCGGTCCAAGACGCTCATCATGGGCATAAATACGACCGGGTAATTCTCGACATGCTAGCGCCATGGGATTGTGTCGACATGGCCGCGACGGTTCTCGAGCCTGGCGGTGTCTTTATGGCGTATGTCGCTACTACGACCCAACTTTCGCAGGTTGCTGAGTCCATTAAATCATCGGCCCAATTCACAGAGCCGGAAAGTTTTGAATCTATGGTGCGTGGGTGGCACCACGAGGGGCTAGCTGTTCGCCCTCAACATCGAATGATTGGTCACACCGGTTTCTTAATAATGTCTCGCCGGTTGGCACCTGGGACTATCGCCCCAGCTCGCCGACGCCGTCCCTCAAAGGGCGCATATGGTGTCAGCGAGCTCGAAGCGTAATTAACTTTTTACTTTACCTGCAGTACATCAACAACGAAGATCAGAGTTTCATTCGCCTTGATAGGACCAGCTGCTTGTGCGCCATAGCCGAGCGCGGGTGGGATGACGAGAAGGCGGCGACCGCCGGCCTTCATTCCTTGGAGTCCTTCTTGCCAACCCTTGATCACTTGAGCCAATGGAAATGTGGCGGGCGATCCGGATGACCATGACGACTCAACAACCTTGCCAGTAGACCACGCCATCAAGGTGTATTGGACGGTGAGGGTCGAGGTAGGTTGAACAACCGCGCCGGTACCAGGGTAAATATCGTGAATGACCAATGACGTTGGAGCCGAACCTGTCGGAGCCGCAATTGATGGGGCGGTACCTGCAGCACCGGTGACAACTGGATCGGTAACAGAATTCGAAGTGCTCACAGATGAACTTCCCTTGCTAGTGGTTGATGGGGCAGATGAAGCGGGTGCGGTTGTTGAGGTTGCTGGTGTGGAGCTGGCACTTGGGGTGGCGGACGTTGATCCACCATTGGTTGTGCAGCCGGCCAACAGCAGAGCCGAACCTGTCACTGCGGTAAGCACCAGAGTGCGACGCGTGAAATTCATAAAAAACACCTCACAGATATTGGCGAAAAGGTCGCGTAAGGGTATCAAAGGCCTAGAGTTTGAGCGTGGCAAACGAGGCAAGCGATAAGACCGAACGCCTTATTAATCTCATTCTTGCGCTGCTCTCGGCCAAGAAATTTCTTACAAAATCACAAATCTTCGATGTCGTCATGGTTCGCGGTGAGGCGGCGTATCAGGGTAGCGATGAAACAAAAGACCGCATGTTTGAGCGGGATAAGGATGATTTGCGCGGAATGGGCATCACGATTGAGGTGGGGGGATTGGACCCACTTTTCGATGATGAGGCCGGCTACCGAATTAAAGAATCCCAATATGGCTTACGAATGCCAGATTTATCGCCAGCGGAATTGGCGACGTTATCTGTGGCAGCGAATTTTTGGAGAGACTCTGCTTTTTCTTCGGAGTCGCAGAGTGCGCTTCGACGCCTCAATTCGTTGGGCATTCCTGCCGACAACACCGAGATGGGTTTGATTGAACTCCGCTATCGCAGTACCGATGAGAATTTCGAGATCATCAATGAGGCGATTGAAAGTAAACGACTTATCTCCTTTACCTACTCGGGGTCTAGTCTTTCCGACAAGAAGGTCGAACCATACGCCTTGCTCTTATGGAACGGATTTTGGTATTTATTTGGTCGAGATATCGACATCAATCAGATCCGAATGTACAAGCTTGTTCGATTCGTTAGCGGAGTCGCGACAACCGGGAAATCGAACGCCTTCGTCATTCCTTCCGACTTTGATGCCGTCAAACATCTAAAAATATCTATGGATGAGCGAACTCAATCTGCACTTATACGAATTCGGACGGGGGCGGCACTCGCGTTAGCTTCAAAGGGGAGAGAAATCGAGCGCGATGAATCTTGGGTGACCTACGAAATCGCTTTTGAATCGCATACTTCCTTCGCGCAAACCTGCCTCTGGTTTGGCTCAGACGTTGAAGTCAAGGAACCCATAGCTCTTCGTGAACACATCAAGCGTTTGCTTGTGGAAGTGTCCCATGGCTGAAACAGCAATTGAGCGCACAAAGCGAGCCTTGGATCTCATCCCATACGTAATGGAAAGACCAGGGATTACCATTCAAGAGCTAGCGAGAGATTTTTCGGTTTCTGAAAAGCAGATTCGTGCTGACCTCGATTTACTTTATGTCTGTGGACTTCCGGGTTATTCGCCATTGGAATTGATTGATATCGCGACCGACGATGATTACGTGGATATCATCGATCCACAACTTCTTGATCAACCCCGAAACCTGACTCGCCGCGAGGTTATTGCCCTGACCGTCGCCCTTGAGGCGTTAGCCGCATCACGAAATCCAGATGACAAACTCCAACCAATCATCAGGGGCCTCATGGGAAAACTCCAAAGCCTGCTCGAAGCTCCCGTTTCACCACCACACGTTTTAAACAAAGGGAGCGACCCCAACAATGTTCTTTCAACGGTTGAAGATGCGATAAAACGGGGTCAAGACCTGGATATCGAATACATATCCGCAAAGAGCAACACCCGCAATCACCGTCGCATTAGTCCGGCCGAAGTGTTCGTTGAAAATGGAGAAGGGTATTTACGCGCCTGGTGCTTTAACTCGGGAGCCGAACGAACATTTCGCCTCGACCGCATGATGGTTGCAGCGATTTCAACCAAACACCCCACGGACGTAATACATGCCGGAACAAATTCTGGGAGATCCCGACCTGATTCGATTCACGTGACTTTAGCCCTCCGGGGTAACGGCCGCGAATTCGCTGAACGCCACCAATCTATTTGTCAGGTGGAATCGGTTCATGCTGAGGAGACTCTAGTTTCGGTGGAAATAGCCGATAAGAATTGGCTGCTCCGTAGCCTGCTCGGATACGGCGGTTCTGCGCGAATCATCGAGCCAGCCGAGCTCGCAGCTGACCTGCGAGATATGGCTCGCGAGACCCTCGAGCTCTATTCCCGCTAGAATCAGTCCACTCACCACGACGAATCGAGCCAAAGATGTTTCTTAGAGAACCTAGCCACATTCTCCTTCTCATATTGGTGCTTGTAGTTATTTTCGGCGCCAAGAAACTTCCTGAGTCCGCTCGTTCACTTGGCAAATCGCTCCGAATTTTTAAGGAAGAGCTCAAGGGAGAATCGAAAGATAGCCCCGCGTCAAAGAATGAGACCAAGGATCACGACGGAGGTTCTTCCTCGTCCAAGTAGATCTTTTTCACATGAAGAGTTTTGAAATAGATTACTTATAGAAGTTTGGGTTTAGATACATGAGCGGTAGAGCTACGGCGGGAATGACTTTGCTCGAGCATTTCCGCGAACTCCGCCAACGAGTCGTCAAATCAGCGATAGCCATATTGATAGGCGCGTCATTTGGTTGGATCTTTTACGATCGCATCATCAACAAATTGGCCTCGCCCTTTTGCAATCTTCAAAGCGCACGGACCGCTCACGCGCAATGTGGAATTCTTTACATCAACGGTGTGTTGGGTCCGTTAAATCTTCAGATTAAGGTTGCGCTACTGGTCGGAATAATTGTTTCGGCTCCCATCTGGATCTACCAATTATGGGCATTTGTAGCGCCTGGACTTCATTCCCGCGAGAAGAAGAATTCCGTCATCTTCATCGTCTGCGCCATCCCATTTTTCGCCGGTGGAGCCACGCTGGGATATCTCATACTTCCGACCGCCGTACGTGTTCTTATGGGGTTCACCCCGCAGTCGCTGACTAACCTAATTCGCATCGATGATTACTTGGACTTTGTATTGCGCGTCATCCTGCTTTTCGGCGCTGCCTTTGAATTGCCGGTCTTCTTGGTTGCCCTGAATCTGGCTGGAGTCATCAGCGGGCGCGCCATTTTGAAACCGTGGCGATTCGCTGTCTTTGGAATCGCGCTATTCACCGCGATGTTCACGCCTACCGGCGATCCGCTGACCATGTCCCTCCTTGCCGTTCCGTTAGTGATTTTCTACCTGCTTGCCGGTGGAATTGCGATGTTGGTCGATCGACGCCGCGACCGAGCGGTCTCATGAAATTTGCACTTGCGATCAATGCGAAGGCTGGTTCGGGGAAAGCCACTCGAATCTCGGATCGAATCCAGGACGAGTTAATAGCTCGCGGACATACGGCCGAAGTCCTGAAAGCGGATTCGCCGACTGCCATGAGCTCATTACTTGAGGAAACGGTCCAAACAACGACCCTCAATGGAGTTGTAGCAGTAGGTGGGGATGGCCTAGCGCATCTAGTCATCAATGCCTGCGCCGAGACCCAGACGCCTATGTACACCGTTCCGGCTGGAACAGGTAATGACTTTGCAAGAACAAACAACCCGCTTTCAACCGACGCCAAAATCATCGTCGACCGACTAGTTGCGGAACGTCCACATGTAATAGATCTTGCCCGAATCACATATTCGCGCGATGGCGAGCAACAATCCCAATCATTTGGTCAGGTTCTCAGCACGGGTTTCGATTCGTTAGTGAACCGGCGCGCAAATAGATTAAAGATTATCAAGGGTCAGATGAAATACAACATTGCGACCTTGCTGGAACTGCCACTTTTCCGCCCGATCAACTACGAGATTGAGTTGGACGGGAAACACATTTCCACGCCCGCGATGCTGGTAGCTATAGCGAACGGGCCAACATACGGGGGAGGGATGAAGATACTTCCCGAGGCAGATCGGCATGATGGCTTGATTGATGTCCTGATTCTCAAGCCCGTGAGTAAATTTGAGTTATTGCGGGTCTTTCCTAGAGTTTTCAAGGGCACGCACATCACTCACCCCGCAGTCGAGATACATCGTGTTCGTTCGGTCACGCTCCGCGCCAACGCACTTGCTTACGCGGATGGCGAGTACATCTCTGAGCTTCCGATCACAGTAGAAGCCATCCCGAACGCTCTGCGCACATGGGAATACGCATGACCTTATCCCCAGCGGAGCGTTACGCCGCATCGGTAAAGAAAACACGGCATCCGGAAACGTTAAAGTTTTCGGAGACAATTGAATTCAGCCTCGACGAATTCCAGATTGCTGGCTGTCATGCCCTGGAGGATGGCCATTCGGTATTGGTTGCCGCCCCGACTGGAGCCGGCAAAACCATCGTCGGCGAATTTGCCGCGCATCTAGCGATCGCGAGCGGAACAAAATGTTTCTACACCACGCCGATCAAGGCGCTCTCTAACCAAAAGTATCAAGATTTGTGTGAAGCATTTGGAGATGAGCGCGTTGGTCTTCTCACTGGTGACACCAGTTTCAATTCTGAGGCTCAGATAGTTGTAATGACCACCGAAGTCCTGAGAAATATGATCTATGCCGGATCGAATACGTTGACGAATTTGCGGTATGTCGTGATGGATGAGGTCCATTATCTAGCGGACAAATTCCGTGGTGCGGTCTGGGAAGAGATTCTTATTCACTTACCCGAGAGCGTTACTTTGGCGGCGCTCTCTGCCACAGTCTCCAACGCGGAAGAATTCGGAGACTGGTTGCAGACCGTTCGCGGCGAAACAAAGGTGATCGTCAGCGAGGTGCGTCCGGTCCCGCTCTACCAACACGTTCTCTTCGGTAACCGCTTGTTGGATTTGTTCGTGGACGGCGGAAAAGTAAATCCAGAGATACTTAAACTGGAAAAGGAATCCATTCGCCAGGTGCGGACCAAATACTCCGCGGGCTCGAACAAATATAAAAGCCAGACGTGGGGCGAGAAAGATCGTCTCACTCCCGCCATGCGACCAATGAATCGTTCCGACATCATTGAGAAGCTTGATCGGGAAGGGCTCTTGCCCGCCATCACCTTCATCTTCTCCCGGGCTGGGTGCGACGCCGCGGTCAAACAGTGCCTCACTAATGGTTTGCGGCTAACCAACGCTGAAGAACGTTCAGAGATACGAAAAATTATCTCCGAGAAAATAGGGAATCTGCCAGAGGAGGATCTCTACATACTTGGTTTTCACGAATGGGCCGACGCGTTAGAACGCGGTATCGCCGCCCACCACGCAGGTCTGCTACCCGCATTTAAAGAGACCGTAGAAGAACTTTTTCAACAGGGATACATCAAAGCCGTTTTCGCAACCGAGACGTTAGCTCTGGGAATAAATATGCCGGCCCGCACGGTCGTTCTTGAGAAGTTGTCGAAGTGGAATGGTGAATCCCACGTCTCGATTACACCGGGGGAGTACACGCAGTTAACAGGGCGTGCCGGCCGCCGTGGCATCGATATCGAAGGAAATGCTGTGATCCTATGGACTCGAGAGATTGATTCGGGATTAGCGAGCGGATTGGCATCAACTCGAACCTATCCATTGAAAAGCTCATTCAAGCCCACTTACAACATGACCATTAACCTGATCTCGCAAATGGGAGTAGACCGTGCTCGTCGCTCTCTTGAATCGTCGTTTGCTCAATTCCAAGCCGACAAAGCGGTCGTCGGGCTGATGAAGCAGATTAATCGCAATAACGACGCCATCAATAAAATCGCCGCTGATGTTGAATGCCATCTTGGAGACTTCCTTCAATATGCGAGTTACAGATCCCAGATACGCGAATTAGAACGAAGCGCAGACTTTAAATCGAAACGTACCCGGATGCGCGTCGAAGAAGAGATTGACGGCCTTCGTCGTGAAATGCGCCATCATCCCTGCCACGGCTGTAGCGAACGCGAAGACCACGCCCGATACACCGAACGGATGGACCGGTTGGTCCGAGAAAACCGTGGCTTAGTGGAGAGGGTCGAAACTCGCACAAATGTCATCGTTCGTCGATTCAACAAGGTCCTTCAAGTTCTAGAGAAGTTGGGATATATCCACGGCCAAGAAATTTCAGCACCCGGCCAATTACTCTCCAAGATTTATGGTGAGACGGATTTGCTGATTGCAGAAAGTATTCGGTCGGGACTCCTTCAGAATCTCGCCCCTCAAGATTTGGTGAGCGTTCTTTCGGCATTCCAGTTTGAGGCGCGCAGAGACGCCGAACCGAAAATTCCAAAGGGCGCGGTCTCAGAAATTCTGCCGGAGATAGTGGATATGTGGCGAAAAATTTATGACGTTGAAGTCGATTTTGGACTCGAACCAATGCGCGCACCTGACCTGGGATTTTGTTGGGCCGCGCATCGGTGGGCTAGTGGCAACTCTCTGTCAGCAATTTTGAAGGGTTCTGAACTTACGGTCGGTGACTTCGTGCGATCGATGAAGCAAGTAATCGATCTTTTGAAACAGCTTGCAATAGCTTCACCAGAGCTTGCTCCGACGGTCGAGGCGGCTCTCACTCGAGTGGATCGAGGCGTGATTGCCTACGCAGGAGCGCTCACATGACGCTCATGCTGCTCGACAGCGCATCGCTGTGGTACCGCGCGTATTACGGCATGCCAGACACGCTCGTTAGCCCAGGTGGAGAACCCATCAATGCCATTCGCGGATTCATTGATATGACCGCTCGATTGATCGAGATGTATCGACCGGATCGACTCGTCGCGTGCATAGAGGGCGACTGGCGCCCGACGTGGCGCACCGACCTCTTTCCGGACTACAAAGCCAATCGTTTGGACGAGGAAGGTGACGAGGAAGAGCCAGACCTGCTTTCGCCTCAGATTCCGATTCTTTTGGACCTGCTCGATGCGTTTCGAATTCCCGTGATCGGTGTCGATGATTACGAGGCAGATGACGTGATGGCGACCTACGCAATGCGAGAGCGAGGGCCCATTCGCGTAGTCACGGGGGACCGGGATCTCTTCCAATTGGTTGATGACAAGAAAGATATTGCGATTGTTTATCTCGCCAAAGGAATCTCTAATCACGACTTGGTTCGACGCGACTATATAGAAAATAAATATGGAATCCCGGGGGATAGGTACGCGCTCTTTGCCATGATTCGCGGAGATGCTTCTGATGGATTACCCGGAATTAGGGGGATTGGCGAAAAGGGTGCCGCGGTTATCGCAAACGCGTTCTCTAACATGGATCAAGTTATCGCCGCGGCCCACGATGAATCGGATTCAAGATTGACGCCTGCGCTACGAAAGAAACTTCTGGCAGATCTTGAGTACGCATCAATTGCTCCCAAGCTTGTCCACTGCGCGTTGGATGTTGCGGTCCCCGACATTAATCTTTCTATTCCTTCCGCACCAAAGACTTTGGATGATATATATGCGTTGTCAAAGGAGTATGGCTTGGGTTCTCCGATTGATCGACTAATTTCGGCTTTAAAATGGTAAAAAGTCGATATCTCATTGTTGTTCCCACCTTTAATGAGGCGGAGAACATAGGGGTTTTCCTTAAAAGAGTTGATGCGGTTCGAAATAATCAATTGAAGGATTACACCGTTGACATTCTCTTGGTCGATGATGAATCGCCCGATGGCACACTTCACATTGCGCGAAATCTTGGGTTGGAAAACTTTTACTTTCTTTCAAACCCGGAAAAGGCGGGGTTGGGCCGCGCCTATATCCAAGGATTTATCTGGGGTTTGTCTCGAGGCTACGACTTTTTTGTCGAAATGGATGCGGACTTAAGCCACGAGCCCGAACAACTTTCGCGGCTGATCCTGGAAGCAGGCAACAATCGGATAGTGATTGGAACCCGATGGATGCCTGGCGGAACCGTGGTGAATTGGCCGATTCATCGCCGGGCCTTGAGCAAGATCGGTACGTTGTACGCGGACAAGGCGCTCGGGTTACGGGCCAGGGATGTCACGAGTGGATTTCGGGTCCTGCCGAAGGAGTTCATTCGGATTCTCGATTTCTCCAACATCGAATCCAAGGGATATTCGTTTCAGATAGAAATCGCCGCCCGAGCAATTCGTGCCGGATTTGAGCTCGTAGAAGTTCCGATTACCTTTACGGAGCGTCAGGCGGGAAGGTCCAAAATGAGCCCGCAAATCGCCTTAGAAGCCGTTTTTAAGGTGACCAGCTGGGCGGTCCGAGGACGATTCCGAGCGTAACCTTTTAGCCGATAATCTACATTATGTCAGATTAAATGGT
>DAIPLA010000005.1:0-6483 GCA_036769465.1 Candidatus Nanopelagicaceae bacterium | reverse complement strand
GGGAAACTCATAGTCGGAGCATGGAAGCCATGATCCATGAGTCGCTTAGCCACGTCATCCACGGTCACGCCGGTCTTCTTGGTGATCTCCCGCAAGTCAAGAATGCACTCGTGAGCGATGTATCCGTTCTTTCCTTTGTACAAGACGGGATAGTGAGCTTCCAATTTTTTAGCAATGTAGTTAGCGGAGAGAATCGCTACGTGAGTCGCGTGAGTTAGTCCGGCTCCGCCCATCATTCGAATGTAGGCCCACGAAATTGGCAGGATGCTGGCAGAACCAAATGGTGCGGACGAGACTGGACCAGGGCCACTGGCCGGCCCAGCTAGCTCGTCTAATGGATGGTTCGGTAAATAAGGCGCTAGATGGGTCTTGGAGATGACTGGACCAACTCCTGGTCCCCCGCCGCCATGTGGAATGCAGAATGTTTTATGCAGGTTGAGGTGTGACACATCTGCCCCAAATTTTCCGGGTTGAGCGGTACCGACCAACGCGTTCAGGTTAGCTCCGTCAACATAAACCTGTCCGCCCGCATCATGTACCAGTGCACATATCTCAGTGATGGCTTCTTCAAATACTCCGTGAGTCGACGGGTAGGTGACCATCAACGCGGCTAATCGATTGGAGTACTCCCCTATCTTCGCCTTGATGTCATCGACGCTGACGTTTCCTTCGTCGTCGCACGCAACGACAACAACTTTCATTCCCGCCATCACAGCGCTTGCCGCATTTGTTCCGTGAGCGCTCGATGGAATCAAGCAAATATCTCGATCCTTACCGTTATTTGCGTCAAGGTAATTACGGATAGCAAGCAATCCCGCAAACTCACCCTGCGACCCAGCATTTGGTTGCAATGAGACAGCGTCGTACCCGGTGATTTTTATCAGCCAGTCAGAGAGTTCTGCAATGAGCTGTCGCATGCCGGCGCTCTGATCGGCAGGCGCGAACGGATGTAGACCCGAAAACTCTGGCCAAGTGACTGGAATCATTTCCGTCGTCGCATTGAGCTTCATGGTGCATGAACCCAACGGAATCATTGTGCGATCCAAGGCCAGATCGCGATCCGCCAGAGCGCGTAGATAGCGCAGCATCGAAGTCTCGGAATGGAAGGTGTTAAAGAGCGGATGGGTTAAGTACGCGGTCTTGCGCGCTTGACTATTCGTTACCGCGACCGCACGCGATGGACAGAGCTCACGCCCGAAAATCGATGTGATTGCGGCCAAATCCTTGACGGTAACGGTTTCGTCGAGACTGACGGCGATTGACGTTTCGTTTACGCGACGGAAGTTGTACCCGTTTTCGCGAGCCTTTTTGAGAATTTGGTCAGCGTTATCAACGGCAAGCACAAAGGTGTCAAAAAACTCGTGCGACGAATCAGCGCCTAACGCTTCCGCCAAACAGTGCGCCTGCTCCATGACCTTGGTAGCAATAGCCCGCAGTCCAGCAGGACCGTGCCACATCGCGTAGAAGCCAGACATGTTCGCCAACAAAACTTGAGCCGTGCAAATATTTGAGGTCGCTTTGTCGCGACGAATATGTTGCTCGCGAGTTTGAAGCGCCAGTCGGAATGCAGGGTTGTTGTGACTATCGATGGACTGTCCAACGAGACGACCAGGAATTGAACGTTCAAGACCCGACTTAACCGCCATAAATCCTGCGTGTGGTCCACCAAAACCCATCGGAATACCGAGGCGTTGTGCTGAACCGACGGCTACATCCGCGCCCCACTCCCCTGGGCTCTTAAACAACGTTAGTGCTAAAAGATCACAGGCCACGATCGCTAACGCGTTATGCGAATGCAACCAGGTAATCGCCGCGGAAGGATCCTGAACCGCACCCAAGGTATGGAATTGTGAAATAACCGCACCGAAAACATCCTTGCCAACACGATCGAGTGATTCGCTGAAGTCGTGCTCAACAATTTCAATATGCAACGGCTTTGCCCGGGTGTTGATAACAGCGGTGATGTGAGGATGCAAATATTTATCCACGACAAAGACCGCATCGTCGCTGCCTGACCACGCACGACGCGCGAGCGTCATTGCCTCTGCAGCAGCGGTTGCTTCGTCCAACATCGATGCATTGGCAATCGGAAGTCCAGTTAGATCAGTGATGAGAGTTTGAAAGGCAAAGATCGCTTCTAATCGACCCTGGCTGATCTCTGGCTGATATGGCGTGTACGCCGTATACCAAGCTGGATTTTCTAGAACATTGCGCAAGATAACCGGCGGGGTAATTGATCCGTAATATCCAGCGCCAATTAGAGACTTTGTCGTCGCATTCTTATCGGCACGTTCACGCAATTCTTCAAGCGCAGCCACTTCTGAAATAGCGTCTGGAAGAACTTCCGAAAGCTTCTGCGCAATAGCAATGTTGGCCGGGACTACCTTCGCAATGAAGGATTCGAGGTCCGACTCGCCAATTTCTTTAAGGAGATACGAGACGTCATGCGCGTCTGGTCCTATGTGGCGATCTTCAAAGCGAGAGCGAACTTCAGACATGCTTCCCCATCCCTCAAATAAATACCGTCAGCTACGAGAGTGACGCGTTATGAGGGAAGAATAAAGAGTTTTACGCGCCTTTTCTCTTTCTACGCTCCGCAAGCTCATCAGCCGCTGTGTTGCCAGTCACCGAAACAGAGCCATCAACACTCGACTCGCCCTGTAGGGTTGCGAGCGAACCTTCAACTTCAGACCAGACTTTGTTAATAGCGATTCCAAAAACGCCTTGTCCGCCTTGCAACAAGTCAACGATGTCGTCCGCGCTTGAACATTCATAAATAGAAGCACCATCGCTCATCAGAGTCATTCGCTCTAGGTCAGCTACTCCCCGACCGCGCAAGTGTTCGACCGCGGTACGTATGTTCTGCAACGAAACTCCGGTGTCCAGTAGGCGCTTAACAATCTTCAGTACAAGAATGTCGCGAAAACCATAGAGCCGCTGCGAACCCGATCCTGATGCGGGTTGAATGCTCGGTTGAACAAGACCCGTTCTCGCCCAATAATCTAATTGGCGATACGAAATTCCTGCGGCAACGCACGCAGTTGCGCCGCGGTAGCCAATCTCTGGTTGTTGAGAAGCCGGAGAGGCGGAATCGAAGTCGCTCATGGGAAGCTCATTTCTGGTGCTCGCTAGGGGAATTAACGAATGACAGAACTGTAAGTCCTAGCTCGCTCGGCTTCAATGACCGACACGGCCTAACCTTAAACCTTAACTTTAGAGTTTTTAGCCTAGGAAATCTTCGGGGTTAATGTCTTCGAGGAATTCGCGGAACTTCTCCACCTCGTCCTCGGACTGGTCCGGAATCTCAATCCCGGCGGCTGCGAAGAGATCCTCGGTTGCCAAGATAGGAATGTCCGAGCGAAGGGCCAGCGCAATGGCATCGCTCGGACGAGCGGATACCACTACCCCATTGTTGAGATGTAACTCGGCGTAGAAAATTCCGTCACGGAGCTCGGTGAGATGAACCTTGCCGATCTTTCCGCCGAGCTCTGAAACAACGCTCAAAAGCAGGTCATGTGTCATCGGCCTAGGTGGAACAAGACCCTGCTGGGCGAAGGCAATCGCTGTCGCTTCAGCCGAGCCAACCCAGATGGGCAGATAGCGAATTCCGTCAATCTGTTTGAGAAGAATGATCGGTTGGTTCGATGGCATTTCGACCCGAACACCTATCACTTCGACTGGATGAAACTCAATCATGAGAGGCCTGTGGCTCAGTGGTGTCTACGAGAACGATTAGCGAAGTCGCGATAGACCCGAGGCGACGAGCGCAGCGTGAAGGCGTACTGAAAGAGAGGCTAGCTCACGTTGTACTTCTTCGGCTCGGGCCTTGGCATCCGAGCTCTTCTGTCGCAACAGCGGCGTGATCACTTGTTCAACAAGACCTACTTCGCGGTCGGCCGCGGTCTTAAAGGAACGGAGGTGTCGAGCTTCAATTCCGAAGGCGGTCATCTCGGCTACCGCCTTCGCAACCGACAGCGCGTCGCCACCGTAATAGCGGCCCTTCATGACCACGAGTCCAAAGGATTCGAGTTCGGTCAGCTGGGCATCATCAAGTCCAGAATTTTGGAGCAACTCTTCGCGGGAGAGCCGTAGTTCTGAATCCTGCGAAAGATTCTTGAAGGTTGCTGCCGTTAACTCGCCATCAATCGTCGCAAGGCGAGGCGCGAGAGCTGCCCCTGGGGTTGAAGCTGGCGTCAATCCACGATCTAGTGCATCGAGGTTTTCCTTGATGACCCTCAGGGGAAGGTACTGATCACGCTGGGCTGTCAGAACATAACGCAGGCGCTCTAAATCAACTGCGGTGAACTTACGGTATCCCGACGGGGTTCGCTGTGGATCAATCAAGCCCTCCGACTCGAGGAAACGGATCTTCGAAATGGTCACGTCCGGAAACTCTCCGCGGAGCTTGGATAGAACTTCACCGATGCTCAGATAAGCGCGAGCTGGAACTGCCATTTACTTTCCCCCTGAATTATTTTGAGCTGAAAAAAAAGTTAACTTGTACTTGCCGATGTTCACGACATCGCCGGTCGATAAATCTGCCATCGGCACCGACATTGCGTTCACGTATGTGCCGTTGAGGCTTCCCTCATCAACAATTTGAAAGGTGTTGCCAATTCGTCGGATCGATGCGTGCTTTCGAGAGACGGTGGCGTCATCGAAAAATATCTCGCTCTGCTTGTCGCGACCAATTGAAATTTGGTCGGCATCAAGTAGATAGCGGGCTCCTTGGCTCGCACCACTCAGGACTACAAAGATCGCCTTGTCGGAGGAGAGTTGCGAGAGCATTTCGCGATTCTCTTCATTTAGAGCCAGAAGGGCGGCCTTGGCACGTTCAACCGATGACGCGTCCGGCACGTTCCGAAGCGAGTTGATGTGAATGGTTGAGGTGAGTTCAGTGTTGCGATCGGACGAACGTGGCTTTGATGATTTGCTCACGACCACTCCCCTCCAACTCGAAACCTTACCTAGAGGCTGACACTAGGCGAGAGCGCCCGCGTGGTCAAGCGAGATTAGCGATCAGAATTATGCAGTGAGGGAGGTGTATTCCGCGGCCGTCAACAGTCCAGAAGGCGCACTCGCTACTTCAATATCCGCAATCCAACCAGCACCGTAAGGATCCGAGTTAATGGACTCCGGCGCCTTATCGAGATCGGAATTGATTGCAACAATTTTTCCACTGAGTGGCGAATAAATTTCCGAAACGCTTTTTGTTGATTCAACTTCTCCGCAGACCGCATCCGCCGCGACATCTTGGCCAAGCTTTGGAAGCTGGATATAAACAATGTCACCCAGCGCGCCTTGTGCAAAATCTGTGATACCGATTCTGAAGACGTGTGGATTGGAAGTTGGAGCAACCCATTCGTGTTCCTTTGTGTACTGCAAATCTGAAGGTACTGATGACACCGAACTCCAACTTTCTCTGAGGTCTAACCGCGGGCCGAACGAATCTTCTGCACTCCGATGAAACTATAGTGAATACCGGTCAGAACATATAGGCAGAGACCCCAAATGACAAAAGCCCAGCCGAAAATTCCGCACCAATCCCCAATTCCTCGGGGCCCGGCTACCAAAAGAAGCGGAAAGGCGTAGAGCAGGTTGAAAGTTGCTGCCTTACCCAGGAAGGTAACTTCAAAAACTTCACCGGTTCGAGAATTCATAAGAAACAGGAGAAGCGCCATCCATAGATCTCGTACTAAAAGAACAAGAACAATCCACCAGGGAATAGCGCTGCGAACTGCTAACGCAATGACCGTCGCGGCTATGTACGCCCGATCAATGGCGGGATCGAGCTTTGCTCCCAAATTGGAAACTTGGTTAAGCGCACGCGCGATTTTTCCATCGAGATAATCGGTCGCCGCCCCACATCCGAGAACGAAGAAACTCCACCCGGCTAGATGTGAATGGAGATACAGGTAGAGAAAGATCGGGATGCCCAAAGCGCGAAGAAGCGTGATTCCATTAGGAATGGTGAGGATGCGATCGTCCACCGGCTCTCCTCAAATTCATCAAGCTAATTGATCAAATTGAAATCACTAGACATCTAAATGGTCGGGACGACAGGATTTGAACCTGCGACACCCAGACCCCCAGCCTGGTGCGCTACCAAGCTGCGCTACGTCCCGCTCTCTGTAGAGACAATATTACAGACACTCCTAGCGCGTGGATTCATGGGATTAGTCGCGCTCCTTAACGTTCACGGCGACCTCAACCGGCGTACCTGCAAAGCCAAACTCCTCGCGCAGTCGTCGCTCAATAAACCGGCGATAACTGGTTTCGATGAACTGGCTGGAGAAGACGACGAATTTCGGCGGACAGGTCGCGGCTTGAGTAGCAAAACGAATTTTCGGCTGCTTTCCGCTGCGTACGGGCGGCGGGGTTGCGCCAACCAAGGCGCCTAAGAAGGAGTTGAGTTTCGCCGTCGGCACTCGCTTCTCCCAGCTCGTCAGTGCGGTGCGAAGAGCCGGCGCCAAACGATCGCGA
>DAIPLA010000054.1:3276-7269 GCA_036769465.1 Candidatus Nanopelagicaceae bacterium | reverse complement strand
AAAATTTGATCATTTGCTTGATAGGACTTGCCTGAGCTCAATCCAGAACCCTTGATGTTGATTTCTACCTTGAGTACTTTCGTAGAACAGGCGGCATCAATATTTGAGAATTTAAAATCAGCAAATCGGAATTCCGAATTTAAAGTCACGGTGTCGTTCACGAAGAAGCGATCAACACCAACGGTTACGGTTTCGTTTGCGGGTTGACAGTTGTTTACCAAGATTTGTCCATCGGCAAAAGCGAACGTACCGCCAGCTCCACCGCCGGTACCGCCGGTGCCATTTGTTCCGTTAGCTCCTGCTGGACCAGCAGGACCGCGAGGGCCGGTCGCGCCAGCAGGTCCTGCTGGACCTTGCGGACCAACAGCGCCAGGAGCGCCAGGCAAACCATCTTTACCGTTCTGACCATTCATTCCAACAAAACCATCTTTACCGGCAACGCCCGCGGGTCCAGGATCACCTTTTGGTCCGACAAGAAGCGCAAGCACTTGGTTGAGTGCCGCATTTCCAGAGGCGCTATTTCCAAAGAAGAAATTTTGATTGGTCGCAGGAGTCGTCGTTGTTGCCGCGTAGGCGACTGCGACTCGACTGAGGGTCAAGACCAAGAGGAGAAAGCCAATCTTCTTCACTCGCTTATTATCCCCTTTCTTTCGGCAGAATCACACACAGCGCTGTACAACGCATGCACGAGGCCTGGAATGCCCGCCAAAAGCAGGAAGAGCTCTGATTTCTGGGTCGAAAGCAATGGCAGACCGCTTACCTGCAAGAAAATCGCCAGCGTTACCCCAGCGGTCACGACCGCTTCGGCAAAAATATTGCGCGGGATGGTTGTCATGAAAGTGACTCGCTTCAATTCGAATCGAATAAAGAGCAAGAAGTACGGCGCCGCAAAGAGGACCGCGAAGAGCAACGACTTACTCGAGGACTGGGCCCAGATATATGAAAACGAGAAGAAGATTGCAAAGAGCCCAAACGCGGTCAGCGGACTCGAGACTCGCTTTATCTCGATTGATTCAGGGCGAGCGGTTGATGAGCCAGCGATTGATTTCTCAGAGAAGTCATCGGCCAAGCCCTTGGCAATAACCGCGACGCCGACGATGGCCGCGTCAACCAGTGAAATATGTCGAGTGTTTGAGACACTGGCCAACAAGCTGGTGATCAACTTTTGTCCAAGATAGAAGAGCGATCCCCCGACGACTCCTGCCTCGAGCAGTCCTAAGTAGCGAACCGCAATCTTCTGCGGCTGCTTAGAGGATTCAAAATCTTTTGACGTGATATCACGGAAGAGCAGACCAAATATTCCTGGTGCGATCCAACACACGCCCAACGCGACCATCACCATCAAATCTCTAAAGCTGGAGACATTGCCGAGGAAAAGCTGAATCACCCAAAAAGTCAGAGTTGCAACCAACCCCGAGAATGCGTCAAAGATGCCGACTAACGCGATGGCCACAAATGCAGCGACACCGGTCTTCGCTAATGTCCCGGCCTTCGATACTTCGACCGATGCGACGAAAGCGCCAATTACACCGATGAAGGGTACGAGTGAATAAAGAATTGGTGAAATGCGATGCGAGAGCTCACCATCGCGAAGAATCAGAAAACGGAAGAGGGATTTTGGCATCCCCGATATGGCCCGAGCTCTAAATTCGAAGGCGCGCGATGTCGCACCAATCTGATTCTTGGGATGTTTCACGTCGAATTCCGAGAAATCTTCGCCAACAACTTCGGATTGGTTAGGAATTATGTTTTGAGTATTGATGAATGAAAGTTGGCCATACTTTCGAGCTCGCATGGCAGAGATCGACGCCGTGAGAAATGCAATCATCGCGATAATAAATGCCAGGTCGCGGGGCACCGTCGTCACTGAATAGACCGACATGGCCACGACGTTAACGCCAGCGACGGTGGTTTGAGGTGATCCTTTGCCAACCGTCACGATGGAATATGCGCCGAGTGGCAAGTTATCCGCGAGCGATAGCGAATAGACGATGTAACCGGCGGTGTTTGCTTTGCTTGGAGAAAAGGTCAACGGTTGTTGGTCTTTACCGACGAGTTCTACGGTCCAGTGATTGGTTACCGCTCCCCCACCAAGTACTACTTCCTGCACGCGGCCGCGCTCCCACGTCAGTAATGGAATATCTAGCGCGGTTGCCATCGTGGGGGCAATTACCGCAAGTGCGGCAGCGAGAAGACCAATGATGCGTAGGCGCTTCACAAATTAGCCATCACTCTTGAGTGCGTCAGCGATGAACCACAGCCCGACAATCACGGGAACAAAAATGATCAGCATTTTGGGGGTCAAGATCTTGCCGATAAACGGGATAGTGAAAAAGACGACTCCACTGATGTCTGGAATTTTTGGATGCTGGACGTCTGGTGATGGGTTTGCATCACCTTTGACGATAAAGCCGCTCTGGGGATCGCCGCTAATAATGCGGTGGGTAAAGGTCGCGACGGGGCTGCCGTCAAAGCGACGAGCCGTGTACGCAACAATGGATCCGATGTGTGGTTGAAGAGTGGTGGGCTTTGCCAGCAAAACAATGTCACCGGGATTGATGGTAGGAATCATTGATCCGGTGAGGACGATACGCGCTTTCATGACTCCGGTAGCCGACAATCCGGCGAAGGTAATCAGAATCGCGCTGAGAACATATCCAACAAACTTAACGACCGTGACACCACGACGAGTGGCAGCGGCGGTGCCGGTGACGACTCGCTCCTTCGGCGCCTGCACGAACATCTTGGCCTTGCTCTCGATAACCTCGTGCGGAGTAATCAGGACGGTCTTTTCACCCAGTACGTTAGACATCGTTAAAAGGATTTTTGAATCTGGGAATTCAGATTCGCCCACTATCTTCACATCGTCATACTCGTTGACGAATATCTCGCGCTCCATGTGGCTCCGCTAGCTCGTAGCAGTAATGGTTTCGCCCGCGTAGTGCGCTGATGTCTGAATCGCAATCTTGTACACATTTTGGGAGTTCGCGAAGTCGGCGACCAGATCTGGGTCGAAAGTAATCTGGATAGACATAGTCGTGTCCGAGGTCTGATCCGTCGCGTTTTCAATATCGGTATACGCGTTAGAGAGCGTGTTCACGGTGTTGCTGTCACCGCCAATGTAGAACTTAGCCGCGTTATAGGTCGTATAGGTGTACGGGGATGCAGCCTTTGATGTCGCAGAATCCGAGGTGCCTAGCGCTGCCGTGCCCGAGTTGTTATCAAATACCTGGACGTTGAACGTGGTGTTCAAGCACGAAGGGCTAATTCCTTCGATGTAAATCGAGTCGAGTGTCCAGTGACCGACCGTGCTTGTGTCGTTGATGAAGCCCGCAAACGGTGTGACTGTCAACGCTTGTGATTGACATGAGACTGTGGCCGCAAAGCCCTGACCAAATTCGAGAGAGCTAGACGTTCCTAAGGCGATTTTCGCACCGAATGCCGCGCCGATGAAGACCACCGCGGCGGCAAAACCCATGGCAATAGCGCGCTTGTGCCCGTTACCGGAGCCAGCGTCCTCGCTATCAAACTCGTCATCACTTGAGAATTCGTAGTACGAATCGTCCTCGAACTCTTCAAACTCCTCCGAGTTTCCTAAATTTAGGATTCCCATAGGTGCTCTAAGACTTCTCTCTCGAGTAAAACTGCTTTCTTGTGTTGGTTTAAGCCATTTCAAACCGGACCGTATAACGCACGATAGAAGTCGGCCCTTTGGGCCGACTTCTATTCGCACTACCTATATAACGATCAAGCTTTTGTTGGTAAGGCTTGAGTCCAAGCAGGTTCTAGTTCTTTACAGAACTAGAAGTTCAATCATTGAGACTGAAGTGTGAGCTTGTAGATCTGACCTGAAGTTGCAACGCCTGCATTTGTGTTGAACGCAACGGTCGCATAACCCTGGGAGGTGTTGATGGTTCCACCTGAGTTACCAGCTGAAATTCCTGAAGACCACTTCGTGATCGAACCAGCGATGGAGGAGTACTGGAAGGTTGC
>DAIPLA010000054.1:0-3176 GCA_036769465.1 Candidatus Nanopelagicaceae bacterium | reverse complement strand
GTACGGCGGACCTGCTGGCCATCAATATTCACGGTGGCGGCGGTTGGATCTAAATAGAAGGTCACGTCGCTGTTTGTAGGACTGAGCGTTGATCCATCGTAAACGGAGGTTCCCGTGACATTAACCGTTGTTGAGGCCAAGAGAGAGCTCGAAATGGCCGTTCCATCGCCTGCGAGATACTGCAAACCAAGCTGACCGGAATCACTCACATTTTGAATAGGGGCTGTACTCGGGAGTTGTACTTGAAGAACCGTCGCTTGCGGCAATGGCCCCAATGGAATTTCTTGCGATGTTCCATTAATTAAACGAATACGCAATTTGGTTCCTTGGCACGCCTGCAAATCAAGATTTGAAACGGTAATTGATTTAACTCGGAAGAATCCTGCAGAACTATCTTGCGGTGTTGGCGATGCATGCCACTCTTCTGCCATGGCTACGTAGACTTGCGAATCACACGCGAGCGCCTGTTCAGAACCTTGACCGAAGACCATCGATCCATTTCCCACTGTCACGCTTGCAGCGAATGTTGACATTAAGAATGGAATCGTTGCAACGAGTGCAACGCCAAAAACAATTTTAGATTTGTGTCGACCAACTCCACCGAATCCGGATGTGACTCGACCACTAAGTGGCGATTCCAATCCGGCCATAAATAAAGCTCCTTAAATGTGAAAGTTAGCAGCGCAGAGCCCCGGCTAAAACTTTGGTCTACTGACGGAGGCTAGCGGAGCCGCTGGGCCTTTACAAGCAGGGGTCACCCTGGAGGGTGACTAACGCTTGAGCTGGACCGGCCCAATCTTGGAAGACATATCTAATCCGAGGGCCCGAAAGGTGACCGTGGTGGCCGAGCGTGCAGCCCCACAGAATGCCGCCGACGTATCCGGGGCAGACATGGCCACAAAGGAGATCGTGAGCGCCTTGCCCGGTAGGCCGTTCGAATCGGCATAAACGGTCAAGCCGTTCATCGAGTTGAGAACGCCCAAGGCATCCTGGGTGGGGCCTGATATCCGAAGCACGTTGCTCAAATCCCCCGCGATCTGCAGCGAGGAACTAGGAAGTGAATCCTGGACTCTTTTATTGAGCGCATCGAAGCGAATTCCTGCGCCAGTTACGCATATTAAAGAGTATTCCGCTCCATACGCACTGACCGCCGGTATCGACGCAATGGATGCACGTGGATCAATATTGAGTAACGCAGGCGCGTGAATGACATAGGCCGTTTGAGTTTCCAGCGGGTGCGGTGGGATTGGTTTTGGAGACGCGGTCACAGAATCGGGCGTTGAAGCCGGAAGCGGTGGCAGCGGAGCGTCGCTGGCACTTGCGGATGGAGATGGTGAGTCCGTCGGCGACGCAGAAGGAGAATCGGAAGGCGAGACGGAAGGATCGGGTGACGCGCTTGCAACCGGATTAGCCGGATCAACGGTCGGATTATCTTGCGCCATTGTCGGAATAATCGTGGAAACGAAAATTGCAAAGAGAGCAAGAAAAGCGATCCGAGTAAATGCCTGCGCTCGTCGCGTCTGGCCATGCATCAGATAGTCATAGCGCTCGCGGGCGCTATCGATTATCCGATCCAGCATTGACATGGATTAAGGATAACCGACTATTTCGTGGGTGCGGTAGCCAAGCTCGAAGTGGATGACTTTGGTGCGGCCTTGGTGAAGTTCAAAATGCCCACCTTCTCCATCTGCACGACGATCTGTTGAGTCAGTAAGGAATCATGAGCGGCTTGAGCGTAGCCGAGCGCGGTCTGGAGAAATTCATTGCGGTCCGGCGCAATTCCCTCAAGCGCAATGATTTGGGCGCGCATGCTCGGCAAGTCGTGACGGTAGTAGTACTGCTCGGCCAAGAAGATTCGTGGCGTGACGCATCGAGTGTGTTCTGCCACGAGTTCTTTCGCCATTGCGAATTCCGCATCTCCGCCTTGGGTCTGAGCCATCGCCAATAAGGAGTTATTCGCAAATGTGCACGGCAAGAAGGAAGAGGGGTGCAAGGCAAAATGCGCCGATCCATTCTTAACGAGCTTTTCCACTCCAATGTTCAATTGAGTTTCAGCTATGCCGAGTTTGGTTCCCACAAACAGAGATAGAGCCGTTCCCAGCGCGACCAGAACCGCCAGCGCTCGCTTATTGCGTCGTGCCTCAATCTCGCGTTCGTGCTCGCGCTGGCGATACGCCGAGCCCACCACGAATCCAGCCACCGCCCAGAAAATAAATTTGTTAGGGAAGGTGATGGGGCTGACCGTTGAATTAGTCAGAAAAACCAGGCCATACAACCCAATAAATAAATAAAGTTTCTTGTGCTCAGGCTTGCGAGATATCAGGATTAATAGCGATCGAATGAATACGGCGAGCAAAAGAATGAATAGCGCGGTCCCTGCGATTCCCAGCGTTGCCAGCGTCTGCACCGTTGCCGAGTGCGCATCATTGGAAATGATTGTCGGAAATTGCTTGGCATCAGCAATGGTACGAAAACGCTCGTAGTAATTACCATATTGATCCGGCCCTAGGCCAAAGAGGGGCGCGTGGAGGAATTCCAAAATTCCCGCGACCCAAAAGTGACTGCGAATTTGAACTTGTGGATCGTTGCCCAACAGCGGTACTGATTTCCCAAGAAATGGCATGAGGAAAACGCCTTCAATCCAAATAATGAAAAATATAGTGAACAAAACCGTCTTGGCGTTCAACGTCAATTCACGGAATGGGAAGCGGTCTCGAATTAAATAGACCAGAAGCATGATTATCGTGATCGCAACATCCACCCACGCCTCACGTCGGGTCGCCAACACCAAGCTATAAATAGAGGCAACCGTTCCCAGGCCGGCGAGAACCTGTCCGCGACGGGTCGATGTCCAGACGAAATAGAGAAAGAGTGGGATAGCAGTTCCGACATATGCATCGAAGAAATCCATATTGCCTAACGGGCCGCTCACTCCACCCGCGGTCGGGAAGCTCCACCAGTGCATGTACTGACCAAAGCCGAGAAATTCCATACCAATGACGCCGAGCAAATATCCGGCAATCAGTTTTCGAATTTGGATTTCAGAGAATTGCGCATGATAAATCGCGATAATAAGTAGGCAGAGAAGCGAGACCACGCCGGCGTAACGACCCGAATCTCCAGTTAGTGACGCAATCGGATCGGAGCTCATGAGTGTCGAGATGCCGACGCTGATC
>DAIPLA010000053.1:5643-7516 GCA_036769465.1 Candidatus Nanopelagicaceae bacterium | reverse complement strand
CGTAACCACCAAAGAGAACGTTCATGTCGCTCGCGGATAAGAATCCAAGACCGTGGGCCATTTCGTGCAAAATAATTGACTCGAGATCGTATTGATTCGCGGGGCAATTTCCATCTGTGCCCAGATACAACTCTGGACCTACCGAGCTATTGATTTGAATTGTGATCTCTGGATTACTGGGATCTAAATCTTTTCCGGCTAATGCATTTGCCATCGCCGACGGATACCAAAGGTCCGGATCTGGGGCACCCGAAAAATTGTTGAAGTATTTGACTGGTGTTGCCGATGCGAGAACGCCAACAGCTTGCTTCACAAAATTTGCATTGATGTTAACCGGAACGGTCGACGCCCAATTCTGGGACCAAACATTAATCGCGGCCTGAATTGCGGGTTGGTAGCTCGCGGGTACGCCGGTATACGTGACATTGAAAACGGATTGCGCGTTGTCATGCGCAGCGCGCGGAGTCGGAGTAGATGTCGCGACGCGCGTACCGGCCGGGGCCGCGTATTCATCTGCCCACCCCGCCGGGACCGAGCGGACGACCGAGGTGGCGTGCGCGTTAGAAAGCGGAGAGATTGGACTCAACAGCGAGCCCGCTACGAGAGCGGAAGTCAGGAGATATTTAGCTCGCACAACGGAAAACGCTAGCAGTCTGGGAGGATAGGCGTATGCCAACTTCGAGCTCAGGAGCCAAACGCTCAGCATCTCTTCAGGATGCAATACGCGAGGGGATTCTCCGAACCGGCCGTGAAAGTACCGCAGAGGGCCTGCAGAGCGACGCCGCACCCGAACCTACCCTCGATGAGGCGCGTGCCGATCTGGCGCGCGCGGTATCAGCAATCGCGCAAAAGGTTCTGGCCGACCGTTTTGGGCCTCTCACCGGAACGATTACTGAGACCACGGTCATCGCGGGTCTAAAGAATTTTGAAGAGCAGATCGACCGAGCAAAGGGTGACTTTAATCTGGTCGCACATGAATTAGCAGACCGCTTTGTCAGTTCCATCTCAAAAACCAAAAAGAAATAACTCAAGAATAAACAAGCCATGAGTATTCCGGTCGTCACGATTTATTCTCGAGCGACCTGTCACCTCTGCGATGTTGCGCTGGAAACGTTAACATCACTGCAGAGTCAGCATGAGTTCAGCATTGAAAAAATCTATATCGATGGCGATGCGGAATTAACTGCCAGCTATGGCGAGCAAGTCCCGGTCATTCTGATTAATGGCAAGAACCACGATTTTTTCCGGGTCGATCCCGAACGCTTTACTGCGGCTATTACTCAGCTGTAAGGACTTCGTCCGCGTCGATGATCCGATAGGCATAACCTTGCTCGGCCAAGAAGCGCTGACGATTCTGAGCAAAGTCTTGATCGACGGTGTCGCGGGCAACCACGGAATAGAACCGCGCGCCACGACCATCTGCCTTCGGGCGAAGAACGCGACCTAACCGTTGCGCTTCTTCTTGGCGCGAACCGAATGTTCCCGATACTTGAATCGCGATTGTCGCTTCCGGCAAATCGATGGAAAAGTTCGCAACCTTGGAGACGACTAAACATTTAATTTCGCCGGTGCGATAAGCGGCGAAGAGGCGTTCGCGCTCTTTGATTGGGGTATCGCCCTTGATCACTGGCACTCCCAGGTCTTCACCGAGAGCGTCCAATTGATCTAGGTACTGGCCGATGATCAGAACTTGCTCTTCCGAATGTTGGCGAGCCAGCGCGACCGCAACGCGACGCTTTGTTTGGGTCGTCGCGCAAAAACGATAACGATCTTCTGGTTCGGCGGTGGCGTAATTCAAGCGCTCTGCATCTGTCAGAGTTACCCGAACCTCAACGCAATCGGCTGGAGCGATATAGCCCTGCGCTTCAATTTC
>DAIPLA010000053.1:0-5543 GCA_036769465.1 Candidatus Nanopelagicaceae bacterium | reverse complement strand
TATTCGCCGATGTCATCCTCATGCAAGGTTGTGCGCTTGAGAAGTTCGTCGCGCCATTGACGCGCGGCGACGGTGTTTGTCACCAAAATAAGTGTTGTGGCCTTGGCGTGCGCCATAGCGGCCGCGCCAACGATTGTTTTTCCGGCGCCGCATGGCAAAACAACAACGCCCGAGCCACCGTGCCAGAATCCTTCGGCGGCGAGCTCTTGATACTTGCGAATCTTCCAGCCCTCTTGCACTAAGTCGATATCGTGGTGTTCGCCATCGACGTATCCCGCAAAGTCTTCGGCTGGCCAGCCTAATTTCAGTAACGCTTGCTTGAGAAAGCCGCGCTGTCCTGGATGCACGACGATTGTTTCGTCATCCAGCGGCAAGCCCAACATCGGCGCAACCTTTTTACCGCGGGTTACTTCCTTCAATACTGCTGGATCGTTAGAGACAAGCACCAACCCATGAACCGGATGAGCCTCGAGTCGTAGTCGGCCATACCGCGACATGGTCTCGGCGATATCGACCAAGAGCGCGTGCGGCACCGCGTACCGCGAATACTTAAGAAGAGTATCCACAACCATCTCAGCGTCATGTCCGGCGGCTCGGGCGTTCCACAAACCAAGCGGGGTTAAGCGGTAGGTGTGGATGTGTTCCGGTGACTTTTCGAGTTCGGCAAACGATGCAATCGCGCGCCGACATTCATCCGACAAAATATGATCAACATCGAGCAAGAGCGTCTTATCGCTCTGAACAATTAGCGGGCCATCACTCACGAATTAGATCCTTAATGAATTCACGGATTAGCGTGATTCGGGGTTCGATACTCGAAAGCAAAACGTGTTCATTCTCAGCGTGCGCACCGGCGCCAATCGCACCAAGTCCATCCAGCACATCTGCTCCAGCCGCGGCCGCGAAGTTTCCATCGCTGGCGCCGCCGACAACCGCCGAGCCAATGGGACCTTGCCCAACCCGCAACGCAACTTCTTCAAATCTGGCGTATAACTTTGCGGTGGCTGTGGTCTCGAGTGGTGGCCGATTAATTCCGCCAGTCACATCTATCTTGGATTGAATATTCTTCGGCGCAAGCAACTTGATTGCGGAATCAATCCGCTCGAGTTCTGCCATCGTAAACGAGCGCGCATCCACGTCGACTCGGGCAAGCGCTGGAACGGTGTTGGTGGTGGTTCCGCTCGCCATGGTTGTGGGGACAACGGTGGTGCCGAGCTCAATGTTTTCAAGAGCGGTCAGCGCTAAAACAATATGAGCAATCTCGACCGAGGCGTTGATGCCCTTTTCTGGTTCTAGACCCGCGTGCGATGCGCGACCATGAACGGTGATTTGATACATCGCGGTGCCCTTGCGACCAGTCTTAACCTTTCCGTCGATTGCCGATTCCACAACCAAGACTGACGTACCGGGAGTTGAAACGCGCTTGATGAGATCGCGCGAGCTCTGGCTGCCGACTTCTTCATCCGTTGTAGCAATCAGCGCGACGGATTGGGCGGCGTTATCGATTCCTTGCAAGGCATACATCGCCTGCAGAAAGCCAGCCTTCATATCAAAGACGCCCGGCCCGCGAATTACATCGCCATCAATCGACCAGAGTGGAGAAAATGAATTGTGCGGCCAGACGGTATCCAAGTGGGCGAGTATTGCGACCGAAGGGTGACGCGAACCCCACCAAAAAACCGGCCGACCATTCTCTTCAATGACTTCGGCGCTGGTTCCGAGTACTCGATGACAAATCTGATTAGCCAGATTGACCGTGGCACGACAGGCATCAAGATCCTCGGTCGGAGATTGAGATTCGACCAATAGCTTGAGGTCATCCAAGATGCTCATGGGGTAAGTCTGCCGTATCTCACTCGATCGCCGCAGGTGCTACCCCGGTTATGCGGGGAATGCGGAAGCTTTCGACCTCGCCGGTGGCATGGTCGCGCGCCATTAAGGTGCCTAATGAAATTTTGAGTGGATCAATGAGTCGGTTGGAAACGCCGCCGTTTGTATCGGCATAACCGATGGTCAGACTCGCCTCTTCTTCAATGTATTGATGCAACAAGGCCAGTGTTTCGTTGGCGGTGGTGCGCGGAACTTCACGCGGCTTGTGGGCGCTCGCTTTTTGTCCTGCACGAAGCGCGCGGACCGCGGATGAAATCACTACATCCGAAGGGTTTTGGAATTCAGAGATGATGCGCGGTGGTTTGGGTCGAGATTTGGCGCGACGAATAGCAGGTGCTGATACCAAAATACCGGTGCTGTTTTCGGCGGCCGGTAAGTAACCCGCTTCGCGCAAGGTACTAATCACTTCGATGGATTCTGCATCCGAAATCAGCACCTGCGGCGCCAACTTACGCAAGCGCAGATGATCAAGTTTCTTATCAACAATAATTTGTTGAATCAGGGCTTCGTCCTCGCATCGAATATATGAATTCGAGGCGCCGACGCGAAGTCGACCATGGCGCTTTGCGACGTCATTAATTAAATATTCCAGCGGTTGTGGCACCGGAGTTTTAGAAGTGCGCTTAAGAAAATCCTTTATTTGATCGCCGGTCTGGCCGTGATCAAGTCCGCGCCGGATGGATGCCTCGCTGAATCGATAGACCGTCGCACCACCGCGACTTTCGATATCGGCGAGCGTTCCAATCATGTTCGAGAGTTCCACCGTTAGCGGCCCTGGTGCGACGGCTGAATTATCGGCTTGAATCAAAATGTGATCGACTGGTTCGGGTAAGGCGCTTTCGACGCCGAGCTCATCCGCACCGTCGATAAAAGCTTTACCGAATGAGGAGAGCGCGCCCTGCCCGGTCAGGCCAAGCCATTCCGCTTCGCGCAAAATCCATTCAATATATTCAGAGTTAAACCGACCCGGCGTCAGCCACTTCATGCGTTCAAGCAGCGTAGGTACGTTCGGATCAAGCTCGGAATTTTCGTGCAGCAATTGCAGAGTCATGGAGCGCAGAGTCGAGATTCCGGCTCGATCGAGTTCTGGCCCCAACGGCGCGATATTTTTCTGATCGGCCTTGCCGATAAGGCCGCTGACGCGGGAAGTCTCCATCCACAACGAGATCAGACCACTCCATCTTTCTTCATGAGATTTGGTCAGCCAAATATCAAAGGCGGATGTCGGCAATATCTGGTCATCGGTATCGATGACGACCAGCCCCGCAATAAAGAGAAGTTCGGCGATGAATCCGGCGCATACTTCCTCTACGCCGAGATGTTCGGCGGTGTGCTTGAGATCCCGAACCCCAAGTCCGCCACTGCGTAACGCGACCGGTGGTTCATCCGACCAGTTGTGAGCCAACTCTTCGCACCAGCGCAACAACGTCGAAATATTTGCCACCGCGGCGCGGTCAATCTCTTTTTGCTTGCGGTGAGTTCCTTCGACTACGGGTGCGGCGGATGAGCTTTGCGCAAAGACTTTGCCAGCGCGAAGGTGGAGCGCGACCTCGCGAGGTAGAACTACCGTCTGCGAGTCCATCGCGATTAAGTAACGATTTTCTAAGAGCCACGCGACCGCTTCGCTCGGCTTCTTTAAATTACCGATTTGTCCGCGCGGTGGTCCCCACGTCAATCGGTCGAGGATTGTCTGCGCGGTCTCCGGTGCGTTCTTTAATTTTGTAAATGTGTATGTGACCTCGGCTGGCGCTTTTGGTCCCAACCCAGCGGGCTCGTCCCCGATGCGGACGCGCACGTTGCTAACGATTCGAAATTTTGTACCGTCTTTATATATAAGGCCGCGCTCGCGAAGTTCGTCGATGACACTCGCCGCGCCCTTTTCGGAGAGGTTCACGACATCCGATTTGGCAAATGGTTCGTTAACGATGCTGCAGATAGTCAGTACATCGAGCTGCCATTTATTGAGCGCGTCCACCGCGCGAATAATCGATGGCATGGAATTTGCTCGAGCCGCTAGCGCGGAAAAATCGGTGGGGACTGGTGTTACTAGATCTGGTCGCAGCGTAAAGAGGCGCGCTAATTCAGCATCGTCGCGAGAACGAAGTTCGTCAGCAAAGGAGACCGTGGACATAACTGGCTTACTTTACCGATGAATCGACCTCGGCGTCATTTCGGGTTAATTGCGCTTGCGCGGACCGATTGCGTTCAGGATTGTTGCGAGTCGGGCCAAGAATGAACCAGAGAGATTCTTCAACCAGCGCGCGCGGCGAAATTCATGAATCGGCCAGTGATCTCGAATCGCGCGAATCTGAAGAAAGGTGTCCGGGTTGATGGCGCGCGGATTTCCCACTGCTTCCAACAAAGGTAAGTCATGGTGACTATCCGAGTACGCGTAGGAACGTGCTAAATCAATATTGTCGGTCGTTGCTAATTCGCGAACCGCGATTGCTTTTTCTTTGCCGTGCAGAAGATTGCCGATGAGTTTGCCGGTGTATGCGCCATTGACGGCCTCGGCTCGAGTTCCGAGCGCACCAGTAAAACCCAATCTATCTGCGATGAGTTGCGCCATCTCTAACGGCGTTGCGGTAACCAACCAGACTTCTTCACCTTGAATGAGGTGTTGATTCGCGATTTCAATCGCGCCTTGCCAGAGCTTGGGCGAGACAAATTCGTCGTACACCTCTGCCGCCAGACCCTCTAAATCTTTAACGCTATGACCGGCGATGAATTCGCAGGCCGCCTTTTGATACTTATCGATTTCAACCGCCGCTTCACCATTCAGGCGAAAACGGAGATTGGCCAACATGAAAGTAACGATGTCGTGTTTACTGAAATACCCACGGCGGTACATGCCACGACCAAGCAGATAGAGCGAAGATCCGTGAAGCAAGGTGTTATCAACGTCGAAGAAAGCGACCCGCTTGGTTGCTGTGCTCTCTGACATACGAGAACCTTAACCAATAGGAGCAATTTCTCAGGGAAAGCGGGTTGCCAAGCGCGAAGATATGATTGCCCCATGGGTTCAACCGTTCATGTAATGCGACATGGCGAAGTCGAGAACCCTGAAAAAATTCTTTATGGCCGCCAACCTGGTTGGCATCTTTCATCCCGTGGTCGCGAAATGGCCGACGTTGTAGCCGAATGGTCCAAGCAATTTAACCTCGGCGCGCTTCACGTCTCGCCGCTCGAGCGAGCGCAAGAAACTGCAGCGCCGGTTGCACAGGCTCATGGATTAACTATTACTACTGAGCCAAAACTTATCGAAGCGGCGAATATCTTTGAGGGCAAGAAATTTGAATTAGGAAGCGGTGTACTTCGCCATCCAAAAATGTGGCGCTATTTATATAACCCTGCAAAGCCATCATGGGGCGAGCCGTATGAAGAGCAGATCGATCGAATGCTGAAATCGGTCTTCGCTGCCCGTGATGCTGCCAACGGTAAGGATGCGTGGATTGTTTCGCACCAGCTTCCGATCTGGATTCTGCGCTCTGCTGTTGAAGGGCGTCGCTTGCTGCACGATCCTCGCAAACGTGAATGTACCTTGGCCTCGGTTACCAGCTTTCATCTGGACGATAACGGAGACATCGTAGGTACCTCCTACAACGAACCCGCACGACATCTCTTGCCGGTGAAGAAATGAAGAAGCGCTATTC
>DAIPLA010000052.1:0-7716 GCA_036769465.1 Candidatus Nanopelagicaceae bacterium | reverse complement strand
GTTTTTGGTTCGACATAAAAAGAAAAGAGCAGCGCAGTGTTAGCCGCGGCCTCGAATGTACGATCTAATCGACCACGACCATGCGATTGGAATTCAGCGACGATGACATCGCCATGCGTTGGCGTACTGTCGCGTAGCATCGTCTGTGTTGACGGCGTCTCTTGCACTACCGATACCCGCCAGTAGCTGCCGCTAAGCGCGTGGGATATCGCACTTTCGTCGAGCAATTGAGACATATCGCGTTACCCCAGTATCTGAACCAGCACTTGGACTAGTACCGTATGACCGTGACTGATGATATTCGTACCACCGCCGGAAAGATTGCTGATCTACGTCGACGCCGCCTCGAAGCCGAGAGCAGCGGAACCCCAGAAGCAATTGAGAAGCGCCACGCCAAGGGCAAGTGGACCGCGCGCGAGCGCATCGCCCAGCTCGTCGACGCCGGTTCTTTCGTAGAGCTCGATTCATTTGCGCGTCACCGTTCCACTAACTTTGGAATGGATAAGAACCGTGCCTACGGCGATGGAGTGGTAACCGGGTATGCCACGGTCGATGGTCGGACAATCGCAATTTATTCGCAAGACTTTCTCGTGTACGGCGGCTCGCTCGGCGAGGTCGTCGGTGAAAAAATCGTCAAGATTCAAGACTTCGCGATGAAGTCGGGAATCCCGCTGGTCGGTCTCAATGATTCAGGTGGCGCACGTATTCAAGAAGGTGTGGCCTCACTGGCTATGTACGGCGAAATTTTCAAGCGAAACGTCCGTGCATCCGGAGTTATCCCGCAAATTTCCGTCATCCTCGGCCCGTGCGCGGGTGGTGCGGTGTATTCCCCTGCGATCACCGACTTCACCATCATGGTGAACGAAACCTCCCACATGTTTATCACTGGCCCAGATGTCATCAAGGCAGTAACGGGTGAGGAAGTAGAAATGGAAGAGTTGGGTGGCGCGGCTACTCACAACTCCAAGACCGGAAATTCGCATTACCTTGCGAACAATGAAGAAGACGCCCTTGATTACGTGAAGGCGCTGTTGTCGTACCTTCCTAGCAACAATATGGACGAGTCACCTGTCTTGCCCGCGACCGAAGGTGCCGATGTTTCACCGGCCGATCGCGCGCTCGACTCGTTGATTCCCGACAACCCCAACAAGCCGTATGACATGCGCATTCTGGTCGAAGCCCTTCTGGACGAGGCCGAATTCCTGGAAGTTCACGCGCTCTTTGCGCCAAACATTTTGGTCGGATTCGGACGCATCGAAGGTCGTTCGGTCGGTATCATCGCCAACCAGCCTCAAGCGCTCGCGGGAACGCTCGACATCGACGCCAGTGAAAAAGCCGCTCGTTTTGTTCGCACCTGTGACGCATTCGGAATTCCGATTGTGACGTTGGTTGACGTTCCTGGCTTCTTGCCCGGCACCGAACAAGAGTGGGATGGAATCATTCGTCGCGGCGCAAAGTTGATCTACGCATACGGCGAAGCATCTGTACCTCTTATTACGGTGATCACCCGCAAGGCTTACGGTGGCGCGTATATCGTCATGGGCTCAAAGCACCTTGGTGCTGATGTAAACCTGGCCTGGCCAACCGCACAACTCGCGGTGATGGGCGCGCAAGGCGCGGTGAACATTTTGTATCGCAAGGAGTTGGCAGCCGCTTCAGATGTAGAAGCAGCGCGCAAAGCGTTGATTGATGATTACGAAGACACGCTTTTGAATCCTTATATCGCCGCGGATCGTGGCTTTATCGACGCGGTCATTGAGCCACAAGAAACTCGCGCCCAAATCACGAAGGCGCTTGAGGCGCTTCGTAATAAGCGCGTCTCATTGCCACCTCGCAAGCACGGAAACATTCCGCTCTAATATGAATAAGCGTTTTAGCATCGTGAAGGGCAATCCTTCGCGCGAAGAGTTGGCGGCACTATCTAAAGTGATTCGCAAGCCGGTAGCCAAGAAACCCGAGCGCGCGAGCCTCTGGCGCAAATCTCAATTGCAACAACCGCTCCCCCGTACGTGGAAGCAGACTTTCTAGTGCCACGACAGGTCGTTCTTGCATCGGCATCGCCTTCGCGTAAGCGATTGCTGGAAAGCGCGGGCATATATCCGACCGTGATGGTCAGCGGTGTGGATGAAGAAGATCCCGCCCTCTTGGCGCTCTCACCAAAGGAGATGGTCATCGCGCTAGCAATTCTGAAAGCACACGCGGTTGCGCCGCTAGCGCCCGAAGATTCAATCGTTATTGCATGCGATTCCACATTCGAATTCGAGGGCGAATCACTCGGCAAGCCGTTGACTGCCGACGTTGCCATCGCGCGTGCCAAGCGTCTTCGCGGCCAGACTGGTTACCTGCACACGGGACATTGCATTATTGATCGCTCCTCCGACACCGAGGTCACCGATTTCTCCACCTCGCTCGTGAAGTTTGCCGATATGAGTGATTACGAAATCGACGCGTACATCGCTTCTGGCGAACCGCTGAATGTAGCTGGCGGATTTACGCTGGATGGATTGGCCGCACCGTTCATCGAACGTATCGATGGTGACTACACCGGCATTATTGGTCTTTCGCTTCCGCTTCTCCGTCGCGCATTCAATACATTAGGGCTGCGCTGGCCCGACATCGCTGAAATGGTGGTCCCCGCATGAAATCCGTATTAATCGCTAATCGTGGCGAAATCGCCGTACGCGTTGCGCGTGCCGCGCGCGACCATGGCATTACTAGCATCGCGATCTATTCCGACGAAGACCGCACCGCGCTCCACGTCGAGACCGCCGACGAGGCGTATGCACTCAACGGCTTATCTGCGGCCGAGACCTATCTCGATCAAGAGAAAATTATTGCAATCGCTAAGAAATCTGGTGCGGACGCGGTTCACCCTGGATACGGATTCTTATCCGAGAACGCAGATTTTGCCGACAAGGTGTTGGCCGCGGGATTGATTTGGATCGGGCCACCGCCGGCAGCGATTCGTGCGCTCGGTGACAAGGTCTCTGCCCGAAAGATTGCGGCAGAAGTAGGCGCACCTCTCGTTGCCGGCACCATTGATCCAGTCGATTCGTCGGACGAAGTCGTTGCATTCGCGAAGGAGCACGGGCTTCCCGTTGCAATTAAGGCCGCTCACGGCGGTGGCGGACGTGGCCTCAAGGTCGCGCGCACGATGGAAGAAATTCCAGAACTCTTTGACTCGGCCGTTCGCGAAGCAATCACCGGCTTTGGTCGCGGCGAGTGTTTCGTGGAGCGATACCTGGATAAGCCTCGTCACGTCGAGACCCAAGTCTTAGTCGACTCACACGGCAATGCAGTGGTTGTCAGTACGCGCGATTGTTCCTTGCAACGTCGCCACCAAAAATTGGTAGAAGAAGCGCCCGCACCATTCCTCACGGATGCGCAGATAACCCAGCTCTACACATCGAGCAAGGCCATAATGAAGAAGGCGGGTTATATCGGCGCCGGAACCTGCGAATTCTTAATCGGCATCGACGGCACAATTTCATTCCTTGAAGTAAATACGCGCCTGCAGGTAGAGCACCCGGTATCGGAAGAAGTAACGGGGCTCGACTTGGTACGCGAGCAATTCCGCATTGCAGATGGCGAAGCAATCTCCCCCGTTGATCCGGTTGTACGCGGTCACTCGATTGAATTCCGTATTAACGGCGAAGACCCAGGTAAGGGCTTCCTGCCATCACTCGGAACGATTACCAAGTGGGAGCAACCTTCAGGCCCAGGTGTTCGCGTCGATGCCGGTTTCGATCACGGGCACACGATCGGATCTCACTTCGACTCATTACTGGCGAAGCTCATCGTCACCGGTGCTACTCGCGCCGAAGCGATACAACGAGCTCGTCGTGCCCTATCCGAATTCCACATTGGCGGACTCGCGACCGCACTCCCGTTCCACAACGCAATCGTGAATGACCCTAACTTCACCGAAAATTTCAAGGTCTACACCAGCTATATTGAAAATGAATTCGATAATCAGATCGAACCATTCTCCTTTAAAGCAGGGGTTGCTGAAACCAAGGCGGCTTCACGTCGCATCATCGCCGAGGTCAATGGTCACCGGATTGAAGTTCAACTCCACGAACCAGAACCTGTCACCAAGCGACATCGCATCAAGAGCGCGGCCGTGAACAAGGTTGCGGGCGATTCGGTCGACAGCCCGATGCAGGGCACCGTCGTGAAAGTTCTCAAGGGCAACGGCGAACGCGTGGAAGCAGGCGAATTGATTGTTGTGCTTGAAGCAATGAAGATGGAACAACCGCTGACCGCTCACAAGGCCGGCACCATTGGAAAGCTGCACGTAAGCGTCGGAGAAACGGTCGCAAGCGGCCAGACTTTGTGCGTCATTGAGGGCTAACATTCTTGTGTGACCCTCTACGCAGCCTACGGATCGAATATGGATCCGGCTCGTATGCACGAACGCGCTCCGCATTCACCACATCGAGGCACCGGTTATCTCGAAGGTTGGCGTCTCACATTTGGCGGTGACGATATCGGTTGGGATGGCGCACTCGCCACGGTTGTTGAAGACGCCACCGAACACGTTTTCGTTTCGCTTTACGATTTAACCCCGCAGGATGAACGCGCGCTAGATGAGTGGGAAGGCGTCGCGGTTGATGTTTATCGAAAAATTAAAGTGCGCGTGCATACCCTCGATGGCGAGCCACTCTGTTTCCTATACGTCTTAAACGGATACGAGGGCGGACTACCGAGCAAGCAATACATGTCTATCATTGTTGACGCTGCAATCGCCGCTGGTGCGCCAGTGGATTACTTAGAAGATCTCGCGAAGCGCCCTACGCGGGCATCAGATATTTAAGCCCCAGCAAGTAATTACGGAAGCGCGCGCAAACGCGATAAGTTAGGGCTATGGCCGACTTATATTCAGACCCACTAGGTACAGCCCAAGCCGCAGCCGCAGAGCTCGCGCGAATTACCGGAAAAGAAAAGCATGACGTCGCCCTCGTTATGGGCTCTGGCTGGATATCCGCCGCCGACGCGCTTGGCGTTGCGACTCACGAGTTTCCCGCGACATCACTCCCTGGCTTTCTTGCGCCAACCGTTGCAGGTCATGGCGGCGTCATCCGCTCGTATGACCTGAACGAGAACGGTCGAACGATTCGCGTGCTCGTTTTTCTCGGACGTACCCATTTGTATGAGGGAAAAGGGATTGAACCTGTCGTGCACGGAGTGCGCACTGCAGTGAAAGCAGGATGCCGCGCGGTCGTGCTGACAAACGCGTGCGGTGGAATCAATCGTGAATATTCCGTTGGTCAACCGGTCTTAATCCGAGACCATATCTCGATGACCGCGGTCAGCCCACTTATTGGCGCCGATTTTGTTGACCTCACGGATTTGTACAGCAAGCGAATTCGCGCAATTCTCAAGTCCGAAGATTCATCGCTCGCCGAGGGCGTCTACGTGCACTGGCGCGGACCGGCATACGAAACCCCGGCTGAAATCAACATGTTACGCACGATGGGCGCGGACCTGGTCGGTATGTCCACGGTTCCAGAAGCAATTGCAGCTCATGCGCTCGGCGCAGAAGTCGTAGGAATTTCACTTGTCACAAACGCTGCAGCTGGCGTGACGGGCGAGAAACTCAGCCACGAAGAGGTTATGGCCGCGGGCAAGGCCGCTGCTGGTCGAATGGGCGAACTCCTCAGCAAAGTTCTGCACAAGATTTAATCGCATCTCATGAACGCCGCACTCGTCGCCGAGGTTGAGCACTGGATTGCGCTCGATCCCGATCCGCGAACCGCTGCGCAATTGCGATTGTGGCTAGATGAATCAAACGAAGAAGCGCTTTCACGCTGCTTTAACGGATTTTTAGAGTTCGGCACCGCTGGTTTGCGCGGGCCAGTGGGCCCCGGGCCATCGTGCATGAACCGCGCGGTTGTTGGTCGCACCGCCGCGGGTATCGCAGCATTTATGAAGAAGAGTGGCATGCAGAGCGTTGTCATCGGACGCGATGCACGGCACGGGTCAGAAGATTTCACTCAGGAAAGCGCCGAAATTTTTAGCGGAGCAGGTATCAATGTATCCATCCTGCCGCGGCCGCTGCCCACACCGGTCTTGGCCTTCGCGGTTAAGCACCTACAGGTCGATTGTGGAGTGATGGTCACCGCCAGCCACAATCCACGAGAAGACAACGGATACAAGGTGTATCTCGGCGGATTGGCTCAAGGCATTGATTTTCGAGGCTCACAAATTATTGCGCCGGTCGATCAACACATAGCAGCAGAAATCGCGCAGATTGACTCTGTGCAGCCACGCGGAAAGGCATGGACCGTTTTAAACGACGATGTGCTCGATGCGTATGTAGAAGCTACGTCAAAGCTCGGCCACAATAAAACACCGATCCGTGCCGTCTACACCGCCATGCATGGCGTGGGCACCGAGACCGTGCGCAAAGTTTTCGCGGGTGCTGGATATTCAGAACTGATTCTGGTTACGGAACAAGCTGAACCCAATCCAGATTTCCCGACCGTCGCGTTCCCGAATCCAGAAGAAGCTGGCGCCATCGACTTATCGATTGCGAAGGCAGAAGCGGTGGAAGCGGACCTTGTAATCGCGAATGATCCTGACGCCGATCGTTGTGCGGCGGCGATACCTGACCCGCGCACCGGGTGGCGCATGCTTCGAGGCGATGAACTTGGGGCGCTCTTTGGCGAATACATCGCCGAGACAATAGATGTATCCGGAAAATCTTTTGCTAACTCAATTGTTTCGTCCTCGCTATTGGGAAAGATTGCGCGCGCCCACGGAATTGAATGTCACGAGACGCTGACCGGATTCAAGTGGCTCTCCAAGATTTCCAACCTCGGATATGGATATGAGGAAGCGATTGGCTACGCCGTTGATCCGCACACAGTCAACGATAAGGATGGCGTCTCGGCCGCAATTATGCTGGCCAATATCGCGGCTGATTTAAAGTCTCGTGGCGCGACCATCGCTGATTACCTCGATCGCATCTGGGAGAAGTACGGTTTTCACCGGACGGAGCAGATCAGCGTTCGAGTAACCGACGTGAAGCGACTCGCCTTGGTCATCTCCTCAATTCGCACAACTCAGCCATTAGATATCGCGGGAATTCGCATCACCCGATTTGATGACTTGGCTGTCGCTACCCCAGAATTGCCAGCAACCGATGGACTGCGATTCTTCCTCGAAGGCGATATTCGAATAATCATCCGGCCAAGCGGAACCGAACCCAAGCTCAAGTGCTACATTGAAGTTGTGCGCCCAACAGCCAGCGAGCATGATCGCGATGAAGCAGAGCGTTTGATTGCGCGATTGGTACCCGAGCTGAAGAAGATCCTATCGTGATCACCGATTTTAGTGAATCATCCTTAAAGAACTTTCTTAAGACGCTTCCACCAGTAGACCAGGTCGGCGCGGAAGCTAGAGCAGCAATGCTGGCGACGCGGAGTATCAAGACCGCGTCCAAGACGTGGGCAATTGACACCGCCATCAGCATGGTGGACCTCACGACGTTGGAGGGCGCGGATACGCCCGGCAAAGTGCGCGCGCTCTGTGCGAAGGCGGTTCGTCCTGACGCGACCGATCCTTCAGTGCCATCGGTCGGCGCGGTCTGCGTCTATAACGACATGGTGAAAATTGCGCGCGAGCATTTAGATTCCATTGGCGGAAAGCACGTTCCGGTCGCGGCTGTGTCGACCGCTTTTCCATCAGGGCGAGCCAGCTTCGCGGTCAAGA
>DAIPLA010000051.1:4151-7932 GCA_036769465.1 Candidatus Nanopelagicaceae bacterium | reverse complement strand
AGAGCCGGGGGATTTACAGTCCCCTCCCATTGGCCGCTCGGGCAACCCGCCAGGGCTATCTGTGAAGCAGCCTGCGTAGATTACCTCAACGCGGGGGTAGCTAGGAAATTGCTCTAGCCAGAGCGCTCGCCATGATGGGCGCCATCGCCTCGGAATACGTGGCGGTTAAATGCGAGTTGTCCTGAAAAATCTCGAGATTACCGATGACCACTGGGCACGGATCGGTCGGGCATACCCAATAGCTCGGATCCATAATGCCGATGCCTTCGTAACTTGCGATTGCATGTTCCTCAGCTTGCCATGATGCGCTGATTGCTTGTGAGGCCGGAGTCGCGCACGCCAGCGTACTTTTTGGATGTTGTGAAAGACAGAGCGTTGGGTCCTGGCTTTGAGCTGGCGTATCTTCCAAATACACAACATGAAGTGCATTTAATTTAATTGCCTCGATCGTTCGCTTCATCCCCGCATCAAAGACCGCGGTGCGAGCATCACCGGCAAGCACAGCGCCATTCGCATCTGTTGTCGCCCAACTGCGCGAACTTGCGATCAGAACGAGATACGGATTCTCTGCGTTAATTCGTTTTATCGTCGCGGCTCGCCAAATCGGACAATTAGCCATCAACGCCTTGGTTGCCGGGTTGTAGGCAGGAATATCGGCGGGCGTACAGGCCGACATCGTCAGACTGAGTAACCGCCAGTGCTTGAGTTTTGCGACCGCGTTATATGCAGGGAACCAATTCAACGCATGGCTATCACCAAAAAGAACCACCGTTTGATTTCCATTCGGATCGCCATATACACACGGTTTTGTCGATGCGGGCTCGTTGAGTTCGGTGTGGCAACCGTCCTTGTAAGTAATTGCTTTGTCGTTCGACGCGCTTTGAATTGATGGATCTAAATCGGCGGGCACCGGGAAATCTTGCGTCGCCGCGCGCACGCCAGAAGTCACTGTCGCCGCGTAATCCGCGGGCAAATTAGGTTGGTACGTCGGTGTCGGAGGCGTCGCGCTGGGCACGGCGCTAGGCGTGGCGCTGGGCGATGATGTTGGAGTCGCGGTCGCTGGTAAGGCCGACTTCAATAATGTACTGAGCTCCGCCGCCTTTTGATCCTTGGATAACGTGCTCTTTGTCTTTACGCCCGTAACCGCGGTATCTGCGTGAACCGCGACACTCGCCACGACAATCATCGCGACCGCCGTGGCCGCGGTCCATGCATTGCGACGAGGAATAAGACCGAGTACTCGTCCGCGGCGCATCGGGGCTTCAATCCAACGAGTCGTCAGAGAAGCCAAGAGGATTGAAGCCGCAATTGCCGCAATTCGCTCATACACGTTGAGCGAGTGCGCGAGTGCAACGCTGGGGAGAATAAGAATTGGCCAGTGCCATAGATAGAGCGAATAACTTATTCGCCCAAAGTATCGCGTGACCGAATTCGTTAAGACTTCTAGCGGTACTCGCAAACCGCAGACAACAAGAAGCGCGGTGCTTAACGTTGGTAATAAAGCAGGGACGCCTGGGAAGAGGGCTGTCTCCGGAATAAACAAGGCAGTGACAGTAAGCCCCAATAATCCGAGCCATGATCCAACCGCCGCGACAAGCCTAGGAATCTTTTTAAAGGACGGGGCCAACACCGCCAATAAGCCACCGAGGCTTAACTCCCAGGCGCGGGTTGGCAACGAATAAAAACCCCAGATTGCATTGCGATGCAGGAGATAGATCGCAAACCAGAAGGATGTCCCCGTAACAACCGTCATGACAATGAATACATTTCGCCGGAGCGCTTTACCCACCTTGGTCGTAATAAGTATGAGCGCGGGCCAGATCATGTAGAACTGTTCTTCCACCGACAACGACCAGTAGTGAAGCACCGGTGACGGAGTCGTCGCACTCTGGAAGTAATCCGTGGCATGGTGAGCAAAGTTCATGTTGGCTATAAACACCGCAGCGGCCGTCGTATCCACAGCCACACCAGGAATCAGAATTTTCGGCAGGATGAAAAATGAGGCGATTAGAGTTGCAAGAAGTACTAGCGTCGCCGCCGGCATCAGCCTTCGAATACGACGCGCGTAGAACTCAGCGAGCGATATTCGATTCGATTCTTCGTATTCACGAAGCAAGAGGCCGGTGATGAAAAATCCGGAGAGAACATAGAAGATATCTACGCCCGCGAATCCACCCTTGATAATTGCGAAATGGGCGTGAAAGAGAAGTACTAGTAAAACCGCGATGCCGCGCAGGCCCTCTAAATCGGCGCGATAATTGCTGGCTTTTTGCCGAATCCCGCCCCGCTTCCCCACGTGCCGAACCTAACCCGCTTCATCACCCGTGCCAAGACCTTTTTCCTGAGAATCGGATAAATTACCGCCATGGCTACAGATTCAAGTTTCGATATCGTCTCCGAAGTTGACCACATGGAGGTTGATAACGCCTTCAACCAGACCGATCGTGAAATCAACACCCGATTCGACTTTAAAAATACCGGCACCAAGATTGAGAAGTCGGGCGAGAAATTCCTAATCGAAGCCGATACCGAAGAGCGCGCGAAGGCCGCGCTGGATGTCTTTAAGGACAAGCTGGTCAAGCGCACCGTTTCGCTCAAGCACTTGGATGCCTCCAATCCTGAACTCAGCGGCAAGGTCTACAAGATCAACTGCTCACTCAAGGAGGGCATCTCCACCGAGAACGCCAAGAAAATCGCCAAGTTATTGCGCGATGAAGGTCCGAAGAGCATTAAGACCCAAATCCAGGGCGAGACCTTGCGCGTCACCAGCAAGAGCCGTGATGACTTGCAAGAGGCAATCGCGATGGTCAAGGCCGGCAACTGGGATTTTGCGGTTCAATTTACGAACTACCGTTAATCGGTAAGGCGTAATTACCTCGTGAGCAAACACCGCACCGGATTACTTTTTGGCTTTGCCGCCTACATTCTCTGGGGCCTCTTTCCACTGTACTGGCCACTCCTCGATCCCGCTGGCGCCTTTGAAATCGTCGCGCATCGCGCCGTATGGTCGCTCGTCTTTTGCCTCATCGCGCTCGCCCTCACCAAACAACTCTCCCCTACCTTCGCTCTCCTCAAAGATTCGCGCATCATGCGCCGGCTATTTCTCGCCACCGTACTTATCTCCATTAACTGGTTGGTCTACATCTGGGCGGTTAACCATCATCACGTCGTGGACGCGTCGCTGGGCTATTACATGAATCCATTAGTCAGCATCGGATTCGGCGTCATATCGTTGAAGGAGCGGATGCGCCCGTTGCAGTGGTTCTCGGTCGGAGTTGCGACCATCGGTGTCATCATCCTTACCATTGACGCAGGCACTTTCCCTTGGGTTGCCATCACGTTGGCACTTTCATTTGGCAGTTACGGCTTTGTAAAGAAGAAGCTGAATTTAGGCGCGCTTCAGGGTCTCACTATGGAGACGTTGCTTCTCTTCATTCCTTTTACTTCATACATTCTCTGGCTCGCTCACAAGGGCCAAGGATCGTTCGGCGTTAACGGCAAGGTCACCTTCTTCATGATTCTGGGCGGCGCCGTGACCGCGATTCCATTGCTCTTGTTCAACGGATCCACTACTCGCATCCCGTTATCGATTTTGGGCCTGATCCAATTCCTTACACCCACGATTCAATTTTTGATCGGCGTATTTGTTCGCCACGAATCGATGCCAGCTGCGCGGTGGATTGGATTCTTTGTTATCTGGATTGCGCTCTGCGCGCTGGCTTACGATTTATATAAGCCGCAGGAAATCAAGCAGTCCGCGTAATAACCGCGTCGGTCAAAG
>DAIPLA010000051.1:0-4051 GCA_036769465.1 Candidatus Nanopelagicaceae bacterium | reverse complement strand
ACCAGCGTCGGAACTCCTTCGCGTAAATCGGTACCCGGCGTTTTACCCGATTCGTTCGAGGTGCTCTCGATATCAATAATGTCGTCGGCCAATTGAAAGACCGCGCCGATTTGCTCTCCGTACGTGGTCAGCGCTTCAACCACTGATGGTTCCGCGCCAGCGAGTAGAGCGCCGAACCGAGCGCTGGTCGCAATCAGCGATCCGGTTTTATCCGCGATAACCGAGAGATAGTGATCGAGTTGAGACTTTCCAGCAGTCGAACCTTGGGTCTCAGTAATCTGGCCAATCACAAGTCGTTCAAAGGTGCGCGCTTGTAGACGTACCGCCTCTGGTCCCAGATCCGCCAAAAGGTCGGATGCTTTGGCAAAGAGATAATCGCCGGTCAAAATCGCCACTGTATTAGTCCAGCGATTGTTCGCGCTTTCAACGCCGCGTCGTAGCGGAGCTTCATCCATAACATCATCGTGATAAAGCGTCGCAAGGTGCGTCAGTTCGCAAACAACGGCGGCTTCAATAATTTCTTTTCGGCTTGGGTCTCCGTATTGAGCTGCCAACAAGGCCAACATCGGACGAAGTCGCTTGCCTCCTGCCTCAACCAAATGACGAGAAGTTTCCACCACTAGTGGGTAGTCGCCCTCGATATGAGATCGGAGAAGTGCTTCGACTTTCTGCATATCCGACAAGAGCGATGCCTCGAGCCCCGAATCAATGCCGGGAATACCTATCGAAGCCATGAGTTAATTCTAGTGTCGGGTATGAATGGCTGCGAGCGGGGATTGGAGATTAGTGCAGGAAAGTGCCGAAGGTTTGTGTCATGTTGAGCACAAGCGACGGATAAACGCCGAGAACGACGGTCATCACGAAGCAGATGGTGATCGCAATCCGAGTGAAAAGTGAAGGAATTACCACCGAGATCGCATCATCTTTTGGCTCGGCGAAGAAGAGCATCAGAACGACGCGTAGATAGAAGAAGAGTGCAATCGCGCTGGCTAGTACGCCGACAACAACAATTGCGATATTGCCGGATTCATACGCTGCAGAAAAAATCGAGAACTTTCCTATAAAGCCAGCGGTTAGAGGAACGCCACCAAAGCTCAATAGGAAGAAGGAGAAGGCGGTCGCTACAACAGGCGATCGCTTGCCGAGTCCAACCCAGCGGTTGAGGTCGGTGACCTCGCCGGCCGAATCGCGGATAAGCGTGATAATTCCGAAGGCACCCAGCGTCGCAAATCCGTACGCCACCAAATAAAAGAGCGAAGCTGATAGGCCGGACTTATTCAGCGCAACAACACCAACGAGCAGGAAGCCAGCATGTGTGATCGATGAGTAGGCCAAGGTGCGCTTGATATCGCGTTGTGCCATCGCGGCGATTGCGCCGCCAATCATCGTAATCATGGCGATCGCGGTAATGACCGGACGCCATGTCCATTGGGCCGCGTCCAAACCAACATAGAAAATTCGCAGCGTCGCGCCAAAGGCTGCGACCTTGGTGCAGGCGGCCATGAATCCAGTAATCGGCGTCGGGGCGCCTTGATAGACGTCGGGTGTCCATTGATGGAATGGCGCAGCGCCGACCTTAAAGAGCAATCCGACCGATAGGAAAGCGATACCAATCAGCAAAAAGACGCTGTTGTCACCGCTGGCCGAAATCGATGTCGCAATATCGTTGAGATTGAGCGAACCGGAATATCCGTAGAGGAACGCTGCACCCATCAGGAAGAAAGCGGATGAAAATGCGCCAAGCAAGAAATACTTGAGCGCCGCTTCTTGAGATAACAAGCGACGGCGACGCGAAAGTCCAGCCATCAAATAGAGCGGCAACGAAAGGACTTCGAGCGCGACAAAGAGCGTGATTAAATCGGTTGCGATGGGAAAGAGCATCATTCCCGAGATAGCAAAGAGCGTTAAAGGAAATACTTCGGTTTGCTGGCGACCAGATGCGATTGAGGCGCTCTCTTCCGCGGAACCAGGAATCGCCGAGGCCTGAGCGGTGAAGTTATCCGTATCGGCGATAAATAGAAGTCCGATAAATGCAAGAACAAGAATGGTGCCTTGCATAAATAGACCGGCGCCATCAATCGAGACAGAGGCAATCGCGGCAGAAGTAGAACTCTCACCACGGATACGCCAAATTTGCGCAAATGAAATCACAACCGAGGCCAACGCAATCGAGAGTTGAATCGGCGCGCGATAGCTCTTGCCCACAAAGGCTTCGACGATAACTCCCAGTACAGCGCCGCCCAAAATAATCAGAATTGGCGCCAAAAGCGCGTAGTTAAGGATCGGAGTCGCAAGCGTTGACACGATTACTTACCTGCCTTTACTGCTGGGTCCGTGACTCCGGAATGTTGCATGACCGCGGTCGACGTTGGATTAATGACATTCAGTACCGGCTTTGGATAGAAGCCAAGGAAGACCAAGACCGCGATAACCGGCGCGATGGCGACTTTCTCCCGAATATTCAGATCCTTGAGCCCTTCGTTGCCCGGCTTGGTTTCGCCATGAAGCGATCGTTGCACCGCGAGCAAGACGTAGAGCGCCGCGAGGACAATTCCCAAGGTTCCAAAAATCGCCGCGACTGGATAACGCGTGAAGGTTCCGACCAAGACCAAGAATTCACTGACGAAGCTGGAGAGACCCGGCAACGCCAGCGCGGATAGGCCAGCTATAAAGAATGACCACGCCAAAACTGGCGTCACGCGTTGTAGGCCGCCGAAATCGTCGATCTGAGAAGAACCCCGTCGCTTCACCATCCACGCCGCCGTCAGGAATAGCGCCGCGGTGGAAAATCCGTGATTGACCATATAGAACGTGGCGCCGGAAAGGCCTTGCGACGTCATCGCAAAGATACCCAAGGTGATAAATCCGAAGTGCGAAATCGAAGTAAATGCAATTAGCGAATTAATATCTTTCTGTCCGATTGCCAAAATCGCGCCATACAGAATCGAGATAATCGCCAGCACGATGATGACCGGCGTGAAGGTCTTGGTCGCATCCGGGAAGAGCGTCATGCAAAAACGGATCATTCCGTAGGTGCCGACCTTGTCGAGAACACCGAGCAAGAGAACCGATGTTCCGCCGGTCGCTGACTTTGCCGCACCAGGCAACCAGGTATGGAATGGCCACAATGGCGCCTTAATCGCAAAGGCGATGAAGAAGCCGAGGAACAAGAAATTCTGAGTTGGCTTATCAATATGGAGCATCGACATCCGTGTTACGTCGAACGTTCCGCCACCTTGATTTGTGGAAATGATGTAGGTGCCTATCAGCGCGGCCAACATCAACAGTCCACCAAAGAGGCTATAGAGCAAGAACTTCAGCGCGGCGGCAGCGCGTTCGCCGCGACCGTATCCACCAATCAGGAAGTAGACCGGTACCAGCATCGCTTCGAAGATGACATAGAAGAGGAAGACGTCGGTGGCGGCGAAGACGCCGATCATCATCGTCTCCAGAACCAACATCAACATGTAATAGGTCTTGACGCTCCAACGTCCGCCCTCGGCTTCATTCCAGCCAGCCAAGATCACAATTGGAACAAGGATCGTCGTCAAAAGAATAAGCACCAACGCGATGCCATCCGCGCCGACCGCGTAGTTAATGTGGAAGGCCGCAATCCATGGCCGGCTCTCAACAAATTGAAAACCTGGGGTGCCGCTACGGAAGCGATAGGCCATCAAGCCTGACACAGCCGCAACGACGAGCGAGATTGCAAAGGCGATCTGCTTGATCACCCGGTTCTGACTCTTGGGGATAAAAGCAATGATGATCGTGCCGAGCAGCGGCAGAAGTTCGAGTACGGTCAAGATGCTCACAGGGTCACCATCCAAATCGTTGCGGCGAGAGCGAGCACTCCGACCAACATAACAAGCGCGTAGGTACGGGCGTAGCCGTTCTGAATTTTGCGCAGACCCTGCGAGGTCGCGCCGAGTGTGAATCCAACCGCGCGAACCAAACCATCGATGAAGCTGTAATCAGCCCAGACCAGCGCGGTCGTCAACTTTTGACCAGGGCGCATAAGGACGGCTTCGTTAAATGCATCCTGCAACAAATC
>DAIPLA010000050.1:4986-8440 GCA_036769465.1 Candidatus Nanopelagicaceae bacterium | reverse complement strand
TCCAACCCCCGCGGATCCTGTCGTCAAGCCAATCCCAACATTGGCAACACCAGGTGCGTCGACGCTGGAGACTATTCGTGGCGTAGGTGCGCGCGTTGTGCAGAGCATGGAAGCGTCATTGACTGTTCCCACTGCGACGAGCGTTCGTGCAGTCCCTGCAAAACTGATGATTGATAACCGCACCGTCATTAACAACCACTTGGCGCGCGGTCGTGGTGGAAAAGTTTCATTCACTCACCTCATCGGTTATGCGATGGTGAAGGCGCTGCGCCAGATGCCAGAGATGAACGCATTCTTCGCGGAGCAAGACGGCAAGCCAGCAATTGGTAAGCCAGAGCACATCAACCTTGGAATCGCGATTGACCTCGCAAAGCCGGACGGCACTCGCCAATTATTAGTACCTTCTATTAAGGGTTGCGAAGACCTCGACTTTGCACAGTTCTGGGCTTCGTACGAAGAGACCGTTCGCAAAGCACGCGGCGGCGCGTTGACGGTAGAAGACTTCGCCGGCACCACTGTTTCACTCACCAACCCGGGCACTCTCGGGACCGTTCACTCCGTTCCTCGATTGGTTCAGGGTCAGGGCCTCATCCTCGGCGTTGGCGCGATGGATTACCCAGCAGAATTCCAGGGCGCGAACGAAGAGACGTTGGCCGATCTCGCAATCAGCAAGGTCATCACGCTCACCAGCACCTATGACCACCGCATCATTCAAGGCGCACAATCGGGTGACTTCCTTCGCCGCATTCATGAAATTCTCTTGGGCGCCGATAATTTCTACGACGATATCTTCGCCGCGCTTCGCATCCCTTACGAGCCAATTCGTTGGGTCGTGGATAAGCAATTCCTCAAAGAGGATCACATCAGCAAGACCTCTCGCATTCAGCAGTTGATTCACGCGTATCGCACCGTTGGTCACATGATGGCGGATATCGATCCACTGGAATACAAGCAGCGTTCACATCCTGACCTTGATGTCGTGAACTACGGACTCTCGTTGTGGGACTTGGATCGCGATTTTGCGACCGGCGGCTTTGGTGGACAACCACGCATGAAGTTCCGCAAGATTCTCGGCATTCTGCGCGACAGCTATTGCCGCACCATCGGCGTGGAATATATGTACATGGAGAATCCAGCAGAACGTCAATGGATTCAGGATCACGTCGAGGTAGGCGCACCGCGCACTCCGCGCGAAGAACAATTGCGCATCTTGCGCAAACTCAACAGCGCCGAAGCATTCGAAAACTTCTTGCAGACCAAGTACGTCGGACAAAAGCGCTTCTCGCTTGAAGGCGGAGAGTCTGTTATTCCATTGCTCGATGCGGTTATCTCATCGGCGGCCGATGATGGCCTCGACGAGGTAGCAATTGGTATGCCGCACCGCGGACGTTTGAATGTCTTGGCAAATATCGGTGGCAAGAACATCGGCCAAATCTTCCAAGAGTTCGAGGGCCACTACGCCGAGAACGACGTACATGGCTCGGGTGACGTGAAGTACCACTTGGGAACCGAGGGCGTCTTTACCGCCGAATCTGGCGCGAAGACCAAGGTCTACTTGGCCGCGAATCCATCACACCTCGAGGCGGTTAATCCAGTTCTCGAAGGAATTGTGCGCGCGAAGCAAGACATGATGAATGTGCCGAACAAGTACTCGGTTATGCCAATTCTCATTCACGGTGACGCGGCATTCGCTGGTCAGGGCGTCGTCTCTGAAACCCTTAACCTTTCGCTACTCCCCGGCTATCGCACCGGCGGAACTATCCATGTAGTTATCAATAACCAAGTTGGATTTACTACCTCGCCTAATTCAGCTCGTTCATCGACATACTCGACCGATATCGCCAAGATGATTCAAGCGCCGGTCTTCCATGTGAACGGTGATGACCCAGAGAGCGTCGTGCGCGTTGCGCGTTTGGCATACGAATATCGCCAAGCCTTCAACAAAGATGTCGTTATCGACATGGTTTGCTACCGCCGCCGCGGCCATAACGAAGGCGACGAACCAAGTTTCACCCAGCCATTGATGTACAAGATGATCGAGGCCAAGCGCTCGACCCGCAAGCTCTACACCGAGGCGTTGATCGGACGCGGTGATATCACCGTGGAAGAGGCCGAGGAAGTATTGCGCGATTACCAGTCACAACTTGAAGCGGTCTTCGCATCGGTACACAACACCGAACCAGAACCTTCACGCAAGCAGATTCCAGCCGTTCCAGCGCCTTCACAGGTAAACACAGCTGTCGACGAAGCAACACTTCGAAAGATTGCTGCGACTCAAGGCGCAACACCGGAAGGATTCGTGATTCATCCGAAGTTGGCACCACAACTCGCCAAGCGAGTGGAGATGTTGGACGAGGGATCGGTCGACTGGGCTGCTGGTGAATCGTTGGCATTTGGTTCGCTGATGTTGGAAGGTCATCCCATCCGATTGGCTGGACAAGATGTTCGCCGCGGAACTTTCAGCAACCGTCACGCGGTTATTGTCGATCAGAACACCGGTAACACATGGACACCATTGAAGGCGCTTGTTCCGGACCCAGAGAACGGCGGCACCGCGGATAACCAATTCTTCGTCGTCGACTCGCTACTTTCTGAGTACGCGGCCATGGGATTTGAATATGGATACTCGGTTGCTCGTGAAAACGCGCTCGTCTTGTGGGAAGGCCAGTTCGGCGACTTTGCCAATGGCGCTCAGACAATCATCGACGAATTTGTATCTTCTGCGCTACAGAAGTGGGGCGAGCGTTCATCAATCGTCTTGCTCTTGCCGCACGGATACGAAGGCCAAGGACCGGACCACTCGTCTGCTCGCATCGAGCGTTACCTCACGCTATGTGCAGAGCAGAACATGACCGTTGCTCAACCTTCTACGCCGGCCTCGTACTTCCACCTTTTGCGTTGGCACGTGAAGAATCCAGCGCGCCGACCACTCGTTGTCTTCGAACCAAAGTCGATGCTCCGCCTCAAGGCAGCTGCGTCAGGTATGAAGGATTTCGCGACCGGTCATTTCCAACCGTTGATTGATGACGCCACCGTTTCAAATGCAACGCGCGTGATCTTCTGTTCGGGCAAGGTTTATTACGACCTGATCGCAGAGCGCGCAAAGTTGGGTGAGACATCGACCGCCATTGTTCGCGTTGAACAGCTCTATCCATTCCCTGCTGAAGAATTCGCAGCGGTTGCAGCCAAGCATCCGAGTGCGAACTTGCTCTGGGTACAGGATGAGCCCGCGAACCAAGGTCCATGGCCATTTGTTGCTCTCAACACGCTTGAGATTCTCAACGGTCGCACCTTGCGCCGCGTTTCTCGTCGCGCCACCGCGTCACCAGCGACTGGTAGCCATCACTTGCATGAAGAAGAGCAGAAAGCTCTCATCATGGAAGCCTTCACGCGCTAGGGCGCACTAGCTCTCTCGCGCAACGCGCACTAGCTCTCTCGCGCAACGCGCACTAGC
>DAIPLA010000050.1:2132-4886 GCA_036769465.1 Candidatus Nanopelagicaceae bacterium | reverse complement strand
CGCACTAGCTCTCTCGCGCAACGCGCACTAGCTCTCTCGCGCAACGCGCACTAGCTCTCTCGCGCAACGCGCACTAGCGAGCCCGTTTGTAGCGCAATCGCAAAACCCCTTTAATTTGTTCGGTCCGCAGTGCGCCCCAAGTTCGCGAATCGGTGCTCGCGCCCTTGTTGTCGCCCTCGACCCAAATAGTTCCGTCGGGCAAAATTTCGGTGACACGCTTTACCTGCAAGAAATCTCGCTCGTCGCGCTGAACAAGGACAACCGCCCCCGGGCGAATCCGGCGATTGGGCCTGTTGGGATGAATAACCGAGAAAAGTAACCAGTCGCCTTCGTTGAAGGCGGGAGACATGGAGTCGCCCACGACTCTGATCCGAGTTAAACGCGGAAGGTGGAGTGCGGGCACGCACTCATCCTACGTCCGATATGCGCGGGAACTGGAGTGCGGGTATTCTTTCGAGGGTAGAGCAAAATCCCTAACCAACAGGAGTAAACATGAGCTCAAATATCTTTTCTCAGATCGCAGCAAAGGCAACCAACGCAATTGCGCCAAAGTCCGTTGCATTCGCCCACTGCGACCTTCCATGCGGTATTTACGATCCAGCACAAGCAAAGATTGAAGCGCAATCTGTGAAGGCAGCGATGGAGAAGTACGCGGCGAGCAGCGATGCAGATTTCAAGTCACGCGCGGTCGCGGTCAAGGAAGAGCGTTCCGAGATGGTGAAGCATCACCTCTGGGTTCTCTGGACCGATTACTTCAAGGCGCCACACTTCGAGGCGTACCCACAGCTCAACACATTGTTCAACGAGGCAACCAAGCTCGCTGGTGCAGGTGGCACAAAGGGCACCAACGATGTTGCGGTTGCCGACAAGTTGCTCGCAAAGATCGAAGAGATTTCAGAGATCTTCTGGGCAACCAAGAAGGCTTAATTACATCAAACTAATTTCGCGCTAGAACGCGCTACGAAAAAGCCTCCGCTTATGCGGAGGCTTTTTTAATGGTTTGCAATTGCGCAGTCGAAGGCATCGCATCAGGAATGGGACACGGTGCGCCATCACAGCAATTGGTTTTCATATGGCAATTCGGGCATAGCCAACGAGTGCTGACTGGGTCATAGGGTTGACCACAGAAGTCACACGGCATCTGATTATTCGCGCTCATATTTTTAGCTCGCTCATATTCTTATTTCGCTTACTCAACCGGCTTCGCTCATCACGCTCTCGGCCGCGATTCGCGCCATGTAAGAAATGCGGTCAACCACTTTGCGAGAGAGGGTTGATGAAGCAATCAGCTTTGATCCGTGGTGAACTTCAACATGAAAATCGAGTAGCTGACCATCGATTGCAACGCAAGTAGCGTGCGCGCGTAATTCGGCACCTACACCGACCGTGGACGTGATAACCAAACTAAATTCGCCAGTGACCGATGTCTCGCCGGGCGCGAAATGTTCTGCGAGTGCGGCAGAACAGGCGCCTTCAATGAGGTTGGTGAGTGTGGTGGTGGAGAGCACCGGCAAATCATTGGTGCCATGCGCCACCGATGTATCCGATGGACGCACAACAAGGGCAGCGATACCCATCGCGCCGCGCACGTCATCGAATTTCATAATGGCTAACTTAGCGAAGACGCAAGGAGAAATCGGGAAAGCAAAGGTGTGAGGCGTGGCGCCCCATACAAGGGGACCCAATGGGTGTACTTAGAACTCGTGCCGTATCTCGTGCGAGGTTTCGATTTCGATGGTGGTTTCGCCATCGATGGTGATTTCGGTACGGCTATAACTGGTGATGAACTGAGTCGAACCCGCGGCAGCGCCGCCAAATCCTGGATCGGCGGCCATTTGTGCCGCAAGGAAAGCGGTTTGGGCGGCCAAGCGATCAATCAGTTCTTGCGGGGCCTCTTCGCAGCATTCGTTCGCCAATAGGTTCTTCATCATGCTGACTACATGGCGTTCGTGCTCAAATTCCGCTTCGCATGGCGGACAGACCTGGAAGTGGGTCTGAATCGCATTGGCCATCGCTGGCTCGGTAATCTCGTTATCAATCAAAAGGACGAAGGCCTGCATGACTTGTTGGCATTCCGGGGTCGATGTCATGGCTTGGTCACCGCCTCCGATTTAACTTCACTGGTTTTGGCAAAACCGCGGTCCTGGGCGTATTCCATCAGCGATTCACGCAAGAGTTTGCGGCCGCGGTGGAGTCGAGACATAACGGTCCCGGCGGGAACGTCGAGAATCTCTGCAATCTCTTTATATGAATATCCCTCGACATCGGCGAAGTAAACCGCCATGCGGAACTCTTCCGGAATCGCGGCGAGCGCGCGCTTGATGTCGCCATCAGGAAGGTTTTCAAGAACTTCATCTTCGGCCGACTTGCCTTGATCACTGGTGTGACTTGAAGCGGCGGCAATCTGCCAATCTTCTAATTCCGCGGTTGCGATCTGCGGTTGGCGTTGGCCCTTGCGGTATGTGTTGATGAAAGTGGTGGAGAGAATTCGATAGAGCCACGCTTTGAGATTTGTTCCATCTTGGTACTGATGAAACGAGGTGAAGGCTTTGGCATAAGTATCTTGAACCAGATCTTGCGCGTCATGCGCATTCTTGGTGTAACGAAGCGCGGCCGCGTATAGCTGGGATGTGTACTGCAATGCATCGCGCTCAAATCGCGATTTTAATTCTGCAATGGCGAGCGCGTTGGTTGGGCGCTTTGCGGGCGCTCCGGTGCGCAGGGCGATATTGCTAGAGGCGATATTGCTAGAGG
>DAIPLA010000050.1:0-2032 GCA_036769465.1 Candidatus Nanopelagicaceae bacterium | reverse complement strand
TTTGCGGGCGCTCCGGTGCGCAGGGCGATATTGCTAGAGGCGATATTGCTAGAGGTGACATCGCCGGAGGTGGCGTCGACCAATTCTGCGTCCATCGGCATTAAGGCTACCCCCATACTTTGAATAACGCCTGAGTGGGCGGGCTTATTCCCCAGTCCCGAATAGGGATTACTGAAAGAGCGTGGGCTGCTCGGGGGCGGTCTCCGGCACGATCAAATCGGGACCGTTATTTCGCGTGTAATTCACCCGGGTAGAAACTGGGTCCACCGCCAAGGCGGCCACCCAATCTTCATCAGCCTGCGTAACATCGAACCGAAGCAAATGATGCAGCTCTTCGCTCTCTCGTGGCTCTGGCGAGATCCACTCGCTCCATCGTTCCTCGGTAATAAAGGTCGGCATTCGGTGGTGAATCGCCGCGAGCTGGCCGATGGCGGGTCGAGTGATAATCGAACAACTTTCGTGAATCTCGCCGTTGCTATCTACCCATCGGTCAAAGATGCCGGCCAACGCTAGGGGCTTTGTGCCGTTCTGAATACCTGGATGAATGTAGAAGGGTTGCTTGGGCGGAAAGGGACCGTTCTCGGTCGCCCATTCGTAGTAACCACTGACGGGAATAATGCAACGGCGCGAACGAAACGCGCTGCGAAAAGTGGGCTTCTCGTGCACCGATTCAATGCGCGCGTTTATCGCATTTGATTGTGACTTGAGCGCACTCGCTTGATCCTTGCTCCATGGGGCGATTAATCCCCATGATGGCGTGAAGAGTTCTCGCCGGTGGTTATCGTTATTGGAACGAATCGCGTAAATGGGCGAGGTCGGAGTTACATTCCAATTCGCAGGGAGAGCTGGGCCATCAAACCCCATCGTTATTTTGAACTCTTCGACCAAGTCACCAGGTGACATCGAAAGCGCAAAGCGACCGCACATGGTTCCAGTTTAGAGCGCTTATCCGTGCGAGCCGAATGAGTGGCACCCGCTAGAATTCGTGGATGATGAGTTCGACGGAGTATTGGCTCGCCCCATATCGCGGGCACGTGCCGGTTAACGCTCGACTCTCTATTCCTGGCTCAAAATCGGTAACCAATCGCGCGCTTATTCTCGCGGCACTCGCCGACTCCCCTTCAATCTTGCGCAAGCCGCTTCACAGTCGAGATTCGTCACTAATGATTGCTGGTCTCAAAGCGTTGGGGTGCGGCATTGAAGCGGTGCAGGATGACGCGCTTCGTGTTTCGCCCGCCGCATTCATGGGACCCGCATCGGTAGATGTCGGCAACGCGGGCACCGTGATGCGCTTCTTGCCACCGGTCGCGGCACTGACAACGGGCTTAGTCCACTTTGATGGCGATCCACGTTCGCACGAACGACCACTCGGGCCAGTCATTCAAGCGCTGGAAAATCTTGGCGTCACCATTGAACACGGCAATCGCTATTCGCTTCCGCTGACCATCAACGGTTCCGGCAAGCTTCGTGGCGGCGTCATCGACGTGGATGCCAGCGCCTCCAGCCAATTCATTTCTGCGCTTCTGTTAGTCGGCCCCGCGACAACCGAGGGCATCACCGTTCGCCATGTTGGAGCCACCTTACCGTCGCTCCCCCACATCGAAATGACTATCGCGATGCTCCGTGAATTCGGCGCGAAGGTCGACGTTGATCCTTCTGGTGCGAAGTGGACTGTCCATTCCGGCATCAGCAATCCTGGTGCGCGATTGCACGGCCGCGATTTGGTGATTGAGCCCGACTTATCCAACGCAGCGCCCTTTATGTCGGTCGCAATGATTTGCGGGGGGTCGGTCACGATTAACGATTGGCCAACGGCCACGACACAACCTGGTGATCAACTCCGCGATATTTTTGCGCAGATGGGCGCGACAATCACTCGCGACGGCACCGCTCTTACAATCACTGGTTCAGCCGGTCAGATTCATGGGATCGACGTCGATCTGCACGACGTTGGCGAACTCACCCCCTCTATCGCCGCGGTCGCCGCACTCGCAGACTCACCGTCCTCGCTTCGCGGAATCGCGCATCTGCG
>DAIPLA010000049.1:0-8507 GCA_036769465.1 Candidatus Nanopelagicaceae bacterium | reverse complement strand
GTCATGAGGTAATTTCTAGAAAAAAACGCGTATCGGGTGTCATTTAGTTTTATCACGCTTAGATGAGTTACAACTACGACAACAGGCAGCTAAGTTGGCCATGTCTAGCGCTAGTGTCTTGTCAACAGCTAGGGGGATGATGTGATCAACCGTGGCATCAAGCCCGGCTAATTTTTTCTGGCACTTGTAGCACGTCCACTGGTCACGATCTAAGACAATGCGTCTGACCTTCTGCCACTGCGAACCATAACCTCTGTCAGTTGTGTTTGCTTTTGGTTTCGCATTTATTCTCTGCAACATATTCGCTGCACAACTAGGACAACGACTTGCACGAGTTGGAACGCCGCAATCTAAACACGAACGCATTAGCCCCATGGTGTTAAATTATTTTTCTTGCGCGATGTGAATATAGGGCGCGGATGTGTAAGCATCATTCGCCGCTGCAATCTCAATCGCTTTTGTTAAGTCAGCGCCAGCGCATAACGCACCGATTCCATACGATGAACCAGAACCGACTCCGTAATATCCAACGTCACTCAATGAGACACTGAAATCATCAGCAATCTCGAACACTTGACCGCAGACAGAAATCAAGAATGCAAATCGTGAATCATCACTTGAATCGCCATCAAGTTTGTAATCGTTATCCTTAAAACATTTTTTCAGTGATGGAATAACTTTTGCAATCATGAAATGATAAATATCTTTTTTGTCTGCTGCCGTTGGTGTTGGTGGATTCCATAAGTGTTGCGCGATGTCACAAGCTGCAACTTCACCAGAACCAGCAATTAAAAATCTGTTACGTTCTGAAATCTTTGACATTTTCTCGTGACGATAAATTCTTCCGTTAGGAGCAGTCACTTGATTGTCAGCAATAAACTCAACGCGATCAGTAAATTGCACGGCGAGAATTGTTGTCATTTTTTCGCCGCGTTCCTCTCGTCTAATAATTCATCTATGAATTCCCAGATGATGTGCTTACGAGAATCGCGTGTGTTTTTCTTGGATTCGACTGCGTGTTGTAACGCCTCGTCAATTTCCTCGATTTTCGGTTCTTTCGGGGATTTCATGGGACGGTCAAAACCGATAGACGGAGTCTAGCATGACAATGGGAACATAACGGCGCATTTCGGACATTTTGTCAAATTCGACGCGCCGCTAAAAATTGAGTCAAATTGAGAAGCTGGCCTCGGCGCTGGATTTCATGGCGCTTGGCAAATACCTGAACAGCTTTTGGCGCGATTCCCAGATATTCGCTAATTGCCTCGGCATCAAGCCAGACTTCGCGTCGGGAATCAGACAAGGCAACTGCCATGAGCCGAATCGCCGTCCATTCGGTTTGGCAATTTCGGCACCGGACAATTTCCATCATTTCGCCGTCGCGGATTTTCAGAAGTTGTCCGCAAGGCTCGCCATTTTCGCCGTCGGCTGGGCATGGAATGAATTTTGACTTTTCAACGACATGGCGTGAAGCGACTTTGCCCATTTCGTGCAAATCATGGATTTCGCCAGCGTAATCAGCGAACCATTCTTGCTGACTGGACCATTCCAAATGTGCCAAGGCAAAATCGACGGTTTTCTTGATTTCCCGCCCGAGGCTTTTGCGACGGACCAGCGCTGGTGGCGTCAAATGACGGTCGGCGCGGATTATGACTTCCCACGAATGCAGGACTTTGAGAATGTCATCGCCCGCGATCCATGACAGAGCCGCCAGATTGACCCCAAGCGTCCGTTCGCCTGATCCAGAGCCATGACCGCCGTTTCCGGGTCGAAGCTCCTCATGCGCCCAACGCCAAAAGTCATAAATCTCGGCAAGCTCGGTGCTAGCGCGCTTGAATGGGTTCATGGTCAAAACGGTATCCCATCGGACTCGACTTTTGCGGGATTGGGGTAATAGTCGGGATGTGTTGCCACGAACGCCATCTCACACCGATGCTCCGCAAGTTTGATGTGGTTGTTGGCGGCCATCATCCGAATCTTGGTCCGGTAATCGGCGATGAAAGATTTTGCCGACCGACGAATCTCGAAGGTAGGAATCTGGTCAAGGTAATACTTGAGGTCATTTTCAGGGTTGAGTCGGGTCGTATCAAGTTTCACTTTCCAGACGCCGCCAGCCAAAACGACCCAGATTGCGGATTGACAGCGATTGCATCGGTCGGCATTGGCGTCCTCGGATAGCCGATAGCGCGGAACGCTGAATAAGTCAGGAGTGGTCATTGTGTGGATATAAGGTAGTTTTCCAATAAGGTAGCTCCAACTAGCATAGTGTTCTTATTAGGCCGCTATATATAGCGGCGGCCATAATAAGGTAGAAAACCTTAATAAGGTTACCTTATGTCGTAGGTCACACTTTTGCGCCCGATATGTCCGATTTTGTAGTGATGAAATGTCGACATTTGCCCCATTATATTTGGACATTATTGACCCATTTTGTCCAGATAAATATCGTCTATTCACTATATTTGCCGCCATCATTCACCCCCACCACCACTGACGAGGTCGTACTGCATCGGCGCCTTGCCCCACGGATACCACGTGTCGGACCGACCCAGCGTCCTAAACTCCACCCGCTTGCCCCGCACCGCCGCATCACGCGCCGCCTTGAGCGCCTTGTCGTCGTAGCGCTTGCCAAGGGCGGTGCATATCGCCGTCGTTGTAGATCCCGGGTTCTCCAACACTGCGGCCACCCATAGCTCCTCGAGGTTGGCCTTACGAGCCGAGCGAGCGTCTGACCCGCCCAGTGTCAGCGATCGGGTGGCATCGTCATAACGGAGCATCTGCTCCTCGAGCATGACGTCGCGACCGTCCGCGGAGAAGAATCTGCCATCGTCCGTTTTCTTGAGCAACCACCGCACGTCAGCCCAGTCGTCGATGCGGGTAGCACCACGAGCACGGTCGATGCCGAATTCTTGGGCGCGACCAGTGTGGACAGGAAGGACGAGGTTGCTAACTCCCGCTCGCTCTTTGATGATGTCGAGCATATCGAGGAAGACAGAGACGTCCGAGTTCGAGTTCTCGTCTCCGCTACCGGTGAAGGCTCGGGCGAATGGGTCAACGATCCATGTGGTCGCATTCAAGGTCTGTAATAGCTCGACAACCTCTTTCTGGACGTAATCAGATTTGAGGGGAACGGCCTTGCCGCGAAGGTGAACCAGCGTGACCATTTCCGAACGCTCGATGGCGATGTCTTTCATCCATCGGCGATATTGGTTCTCACTGACTTCGTAGTTGAAGATAACGACTCGACCCTCGTGCTCTGGGGCCTTGAAGTAGTTCAGGAATCGGGTGCCATCTGCCAAGGATTTCGCCAGATTGTTGATGAGGGTCGTTTTGCCGGCCTTATATTGGGCGGTCAGGGTGACGTTAGCGCCTTTCGGGAAAATGCCCTCAATCGTCCATGGAACCTCGGTGATGGGCAGTTCTAGCTCCTCGGCCAAGGTCTCGACATAGATGAATCCGTCGTAGAGCTTCTCCGCGTCAGCTTTATCCAGCTCGGACTTCACTTGACGGCGAATCCTTGCCCGCATCAGCTCCTCGTTGTAGGCGGCTTCTTCGATAGTGAGGAATTTGACTGCTTCGGGTGTGGGCTGAATCTGTATAGATTGCTGGGCAGTTTCAGGATCTAAGCGCACATTGTTTGTCTCGACCGTCGGCGCAATCGACGGCACGCCGTAACCGTTCGCTCGAAGGTGACGCGCTGCCGCCTTGAAATCGCCCGCGTGTTCGATATGGGTAAAGGCGGCGAATTTGCTGTAGGGCTTTTCTGCCTCGAATTCGGTGGAAGTGGAGAAGACGTACAGGTTGTCACCATCGTTGCGGCCAGTAGTGGCGCTGATGCCGATGCTCTTGCCCGGTCTGCGCCAATAGGTCGTGTTCGCCACCGAAAACACTTGTGTCCAGCCACGAGGCGTCAATAGCTCTGCCCACGTTGTTCGAGCGTTGAAGTCATCGCCCGGTGTGATGCCTTTGCCTTCTGGCTTAGGTGCGATGACCTCGATGACGGCTTCTGCGGTGGGTGTTCGGTCGAGAGCTTTGAGAACGGTGTGGATTGCTTGGCGCTCATCCCATGTCAGAATCGGGATTGTCGCTGGTGATCCAGAGAGTGCGACCCATGGCTTTCCCGACGGATGGACTGGACCGCTGGATGGGGCAGTAATGGAGAATCCGCCTTCGCCTCGGGTCTCGATAAGAACGCCACCATCTTCACCGGGCATTCTGGCGATTTTGGTATTGCCCGGCACTGCGGCATCGCTGATCCGATAATAGAAATGCAGACCGCCCGATGGCGTGAATTCTGCGTAGCCAGTGGTGATGCGCTCCCAAATTTCGCCAAGTCCTGAATTGACGGCGAGGTCGGCGGCTTCTTCCAGTAGCTTCATGGCAACCGCGCGGCCCTCAAGTTCCAGCATTTCCAGATTGCCACTAGCGGCGCCAGTAATGATGCCAAGGCCAGTTTGCTCTGGATCCTTGAACCATGCGTGAATCTGTTGAGCGTTGGCGCGCTCGGTCTGATATTTCTTCCATGCACCAATCGGCGCCTTGCTACCGTCGGTCCGCGCTGGCACCACCGAGCAACCGTGCGCTGCGAACGCCAGAGCCGCCGAAAAGATAGGTAAGGAATTCTCCGAGTGTTCTGCCTCAATCATTGTCAACGATTTCCCCTTCAATAATGTCTTCGGTTGGTGCTTCGGGTGGCAGGTGCTTGGTGACGAAGTTGATGGCGATGTCCATCGCGTTGACGAAGCCGAGCTCATAGTCGGCGTTATATTCCACCGGCTTTTCTTTCCACATATTCAAGCGGTCGATGATGGGCTGGATATATTCCATCCGAATCATCTTGCTGTAATAGTTATTGCGAAATTCTGGGTCCTTCATCTGCTCATTTAGTAAATCCGCGAAGTTCATCGACAACACTGTCCAATCTCTCGAGGGCAAGAATGAAGCCGTATTCGACGCCATTGAGCCAATCTGCTTTTGCGTTTGGGTGCTTATCTTTCTTGAATTCCCATTCACGACCACCAACCAATTCGATGGCTTCGCGAAGACCTTGAAGGAATCCGATGTGTTGCGATTCTTGCTTCTCGATTTTCAGAGTCTTGTTCATGCCAGCTCCTTCTCGATGGCTTGGATAGTGGGGCAGGGATAAGACGTTATGTCGCACCAATCGCAAACCATTTCTATTCCTTGCCAATACACAGGCTTATGCAACTCCACTACTGCACGAAGGGCAGCGACTGTTACTCCTACAACGCTGCAACTTTGGTCAAGTTCATCTAAATTTGCCAGCAACTCTTCGTGTGTCATGACTTACCCGCCCAACCATCACCCTTGAAGACGATGCCGGGTGCGGAAAACTTGCGGGACATTTCAGCGCCGCAACATTTAGGCGGTGTGAAAGTCTCCTCGAATCGTGCGAACACTTCTTCGGTCTTATTGCAGATTTGGCACTGGAATTCGTAACTAGGCATCAGCAATCACATCCGCAGTTGCATCCTGATTCCCGACCTTTAGCCCCTCGCGGGTTGTCGTCCAAGTACCGTCGGCGCTTGCGGGAAATCCCCTCGGCAATCACAACAGTTCCCCCGATGATGATCAGCGCATAAATCGCGCCGAATGCGTATTGCAACATTTTTGCCCCTTGTCTCTCGTGTGGTCTTGCGTGCGCTGGCGAGGAATCGAACCTCGCGTCGGGAATGTCTACAGGAAACCGACGAACCATCCAGCGCTGCCGACATCCCCCTAGATGTCAGCGTCCCGGGTTAAAACGGTGTTGCTGATTTCGCGCCGAGTTGGGCTTGAAGTGCAGCAAGCACCGCAGGGTCAACACCAGCAGTCGAGGCAGGTGCTACTGGTGCAGAAGTGATGAAGCCATCTCCGGGGACAACTTTCACATCGAAATGCTTGAGAGTCTTACCACCGGCACGCTTCTCGAGATCGGCGTAGGTGATGGTAATGGTGTCGCCCACGTTCGGACGTTTTTCAGCCAGTGCTGCCTTAAGGCGTACTTGACCAGCGGTAAGTGTTTTCTCGCCTTCCGCTGTTGAGAGCACCAACTGAGGAGAGACGCTGCCGTCTTCCCACTTGTGTGCTCCGATAGAGAGGACCTGACCAGTAACGGTGTCGCCTACATTCTCGAATTTGATGTAGTCACCGCCTACCTTCATGCCGGGTTCGTCCCATATTGACATGGCTTACCTTCTTTCTGTTCTGGGTTGGGCTGGTAAATCTCCACCGGGACATCCGACGGAGACATCTGTTGATCCGGGCAAGTAGTAAGAGCAGTAATGGCAGAACGATTCCGTCGCTGGCAACATTTTGAGGGCATTACTGCCACCCGCTGCCACGATTTCCTTCGCTTGCTTGAGTCGCTCGATTCCCGCTGCCGCGATTTCGATATTGAATGGTTCGGACCAAATATGCAATCCTCGCAGAGAGCCACCACGAGGTAAGAAAACGATGCAGACATCCTCGATGAGGATTTCCTCGCGAATGAGGCCCCATGCGTAGAGATGCGCCTGTGTGCGGTATTGGTCACCAACGCCGTCGGCCTTGTAACGCTTGAGGCTGGAATCTCCCACGACCTTCCAGTCGATGACGCATTTGCGCTCGAGGTCGACAAGGTCGCAGCTGCCACCAAAATCGAGGTCAGGATCTACGGTGACCCGGTGCTCCACGAGATAGCGCGGTTGTGGTAGAGACTCATTCAGGCGCTCATACACGCCCGCAAGATAGGCGTGGACTGCCGTGCCAATCGTCGCCAACCAAGTGTCCGACTGATTGGTCGGTGACGTCTGAGTCAGGCGGTAACCGATTTTGCGGACGCACGCACCCCCGACCTCGGATGGACCGACCGCCTTTTGTAGCGAGCGAGCGGAATTGGCTGATGCGCTTCCGATATTGACTCGAACCTCGGTCGCTAAATTGTGGATGTCAATCATTGTCGTCCCCCTTGATGAAATACCATGAAGCCCAAAAGTAAGAGTTCACGAAAATCTTAAAACGCAACCGGCGGGTGGCGTGGTCTTTCCATTTGTGATGTCCGATGTAGCTATGCAATCCAGCTTCGGTGTCGCAAAATGCTCCGCAGAGAAAATCTTGCAACTCCTCAACCTTGTTGTATTTTCTCACAAGTCATCGTCCGGCATGATGGGTCGGAATTGTCTCATGCGCGTTGTCACGGTACAGGATTCGACTTGCTCGGGTGTGAGGATTTCTTTCGCCTTTTTGCCGTCGAAGCGCTGTTGCTCGATGTAGGCGAACTTGATGACTGGGTTGCCGTTAATGGTTCCCAGCGGATTCTCGCCGAGTGCCAACTCAACATGAGCTCTGGCGATGTCGGCTTGCTCCTCGAGTTTCTTGATCTCGAATTTGATGCGGTTATATTCGCCGAGCCATCCTTGGACGGATGCTGGAAGCTCGACGGCGTCGTCGATGGTGAATTCTGACATGGTTTCCCCTTAGTAGAAGTTGTGCTTGAGTTCGTTGGCTTTTGCAGCGCATGGTCCACCAGAACCGTAACGCTCCGAGATATAGGCAAGCATCGCCACCAGTTGAGCCTTCTGGTCGCTCGAGTGCTTTATTCCGAGGTTTCTGTAGGTAGATGCGAGAAGCTGCCCAATTCCTCGCGCTGAGCTGGTCGGAGACTTGGCGTAAGGATTCTCATGTGATTCGACCGTCATGACATATCGAAGGCATTCGTACTGCTTCGGGACCAGAAGTTCCCGGGCAACCTGATCCGCTGTGGCGTCGGTGAAGGCCACTTCGTGAGTGATAACCAACGGCGAGTGGATATGGTTGATGACGAATGCAACATTGACGCCAAGCAAAATCGTGAGGAATAAACGAAGACCGAATTGCCACCAAGTAATCATCGGTTCATCCGTTCCACTGCTTTTTTGTATCGGATGATTGCCGTGACAACACTGTCAGCTTTGATTCCCAGAATATGTCCAATTTCTTCGTTTGTGTAGCCTTGTTGCTTGAAAGAGACAGCTCTCGCCCCCTTGGAATGGGCGACTCGTCCAGAAACCTTTCGAGGTTGAAGACGAGTTCGCTCACGTTCAGTCTGCCCGCCCCATATTCCGTCTGGAATTGCGTGATCCACGGCGTATTTGAGGCAATCCACTTGGTGATTGCATCGTCCGCAGATTGACTTGGCGTGGGGAGTGTTGATGCGCCGTTCTTCGCTAGTTTCCGGGAACCAGAGCTCTGGGTCGACTTCCGCGCATAACGGATTGTCGAAGTCTGGAAAATTCTTAAAAATTTCATTCAGCATTCCTGTCGCCGTATCCTGCTTCTCTGAGTAGTTGAACGATGTCGGAGATGGACATAACTGCCCACCAATCACCGGGCCGAGTTAACCCGATTCCGTTAGGTTTTATAACAAGGATTCCGTAGTCGGCCTTAGCGTGCTTGGTCTCGAGCTTTGTCTCCTCAAGCCATGCAGGGATTTTGTAGGTGCGATGGTTCTTGACTTCCCATGCCAGACACGGTGTTCCGGTGACATC
>DAIPLA010000048.1:1245-8976 GCA_036769465.1 Candidatus Nanopelagicaceae bacterium | reverse complement strand
CACTTACCGATATCTCCGAGCAGACATGGTCGACCGGACTTTGCGGCGCGCTGGAGGTTGGAATCGGTACAGCTCCGAATCGGATAAATCTTTTGTAGAACGTCAAAAGTGCTTCGAAGCGCCCACGCATGCGCATACGGACCGAAATATTTGATGTCCGGAATCTTTTTCGCACGCGATATATAGAGTCTCGGAAATTCATCCTTGAGACTGACCGCCAAGTAGGGATAAGACTTGTCGTCCTTGAACTGAATATTGAATCGAGGATTCTCCGATTTGATCCACGTGAATTCGAGTTGAAGGGCCTCGACCTCGGTCTTGACGATGGTCCAATCGACTCGTACTGCGGTGTGCACCATTCGATAGGTTTTTTGCTGCAGATTCGAACCAAAGTATGAATTGAGACGATTCTTTAAATTCTTTGCCTTACCCACATAGATAACTCGATCCTTAGCGTCGAAGAATCGATACACCCCCGGTTCGGTCGGGATGTTCGTTGGGCGATAACTCTGTGGGTCGCTCATGCTTCAAACCGTGAATCCAATTACTTTTTAGCGGCAAGGACTTCGGCAAGGAAGGTGCCGGTGTAGCTCTTCTTGTTCTTCGCTACTTCCTCCGGCGTTCCCTCGGCGATAACCAAACCGCCGCCTGAGCCACCTTCTGGTCCCATGTCGATAACCCAGTCTGCCGACTTGATGACATCCAAGTTGTGCTCGATAACGATTACGGTATTGCCGGTCTCGACCAGTCGATCAAGAACAAGGAGCAACTTCCTCACATCTTCAAAATGAAGCCCGGTCGTGGGTTCATCCAAGACGTAAATCGTGCGGCCAGTCGAGCGACGCTGCAATTCAGTGGCGAGCTTGACGCGTTGCGCCTCTCCACCCGAGAGTGTTGGTGCTGATTGTCCGAGTCGGACATACCCCAGACCCACATCGTTCAGCGTCTTTAGATAGCGGGCGATCGCTGGCACCGATTCGAAAAATTCAGCGGCGTGTTCGATAGGCATGTCGAGTACTTCCGCGATTGTCTTACCTTTGTAATGAACCTCCAAGGTTTCGCGGTTGTAGCGCGCACCATGACAGACCTCGCAAGGAACGTAAACATCGGGCAGGAAGTTCATTTCAATCGTGATGGTGCCATCGCCCGAACAGTTCTCACAACGTCCGCCTTTGACGTTGAATGAGAATCGACCTTGTTGGTAACCTCGAATTTTCGCTTCCGCGGTCTCGGCAAAGAGCGCTCTGACCTTGTCGAAAACACCGGTATAGGTCGCTGGATTAGAACGAGGTGTCCGACCGATCGGTGACTGATCCACATGGACCACCTTGTCCAAGTGATCGAGGCCAGTAATTGTCCGGTGTCGTCCCGGGACGATTCGTGCGCCGTTGAGCTTGTTGGCCAAGACCGAGTAAAGAATGTCGTTCACCAATGTCGATTTACCCGAACCCGATACGCCGGTAACGGCAACGAATGCTCCGAGTGGGAAATTGACGTCGATATTCTGCAAATTGTTTTCACGCGCAGCTTTCACGCCGAGGCTCCGCTTGGGATCAATCGGACGCCGCTTGGCTGGAATTTCTATCTTGGTACGCCCGGACAAATACGCACCCGTAATCGAATCTTTTGCGCTAATCAGCGCTTGATAATCACCCGAGGAGACAACCTTGCCGCCGTGTTCGCCAGCGCCTGGTCCAATATCAACAATCCAATCTGCAGTGCGGATTGTGTCTTCATCGTGCTCGACTACAATCAGCGTATTGCCGAGGTCGCGCAAACGAGTGAGCGTCTCGATGAGTCGGCGATTGTCACGTTGATGCAGACCAATGCTTGGCTCATCCAACACATAAAGAACTCCCACGAGCCCCGAGCCAATCTGAGTAGCCAACCGAATGCGCTGTGCCTCGCCGCCAGAAAGGGTCGCAGCCGGACGTTCGAGCGACAAGTAGTCCAAGCCGACGTCGAGCAAAAATCCCAAACGAGCGTGCACTTCTTTGAGTACTCGCTCCGCAATCTGCTTCTCTCGTGCGTTGAGTGAGAGTTTCTTCAGGAAGACCGCGCAGTCAGCGATGGAGAGCTGGCAGATTTCGGCAATATTTTTCTCGCCCAAAGTAACCGCGAGAACTTCCGGCTTAAGACGAGTTCCCTTACAGACTGGGCAGGGCGTCTCCCGCATATACGCTTCATATTTGTCGCGACTGAAGTCGCTGTCGGTCTCAGAGTGACGACGTTCGATAAATGAAACGACTCCCTCGAATCCAGTGCTGTAATTACGTACCCGTCCATAGCGATTCTTGTACTTCACATGTACTTCGTAATCCCAACCATGGAGAATCGCTTCTTTCACCTTCGCGGTGAGCTTGCTCCACGGCTTGTCCAGCGAAAAGTTCAGTTCCTTCGCCAAGCCTTCAAGAATGCGAAGGAAATACTCGGATGACTGGCCGCCCGACCATGGTGCAATAGCGCCTTCGTTGATCGACAAGGCATCGTCCGGAATAACGAGCTCTTCATCCACTTCCAACTTGGTTCCGATACCCGTGCACTCTGGGCAGGCGCCAAACGGCGAATTGAAAGAGAACGATCGAGGTTCGAGTTCCTCGAAGGAAAGACCGCAGTCGTGACAAGCCATGTGCTCGCTATAGGTGCGCTCCTTATCAGGGTCGCCCTCTTTCGCCTCAACGAAATCCAAAATCACAAGACCGTTTGCCAGGCGCAACGCGGTTTCGATTGAATCGGTGAGGCGCGATTTCGAGTCTGGTTTCACGGTTAAACGATCGACGACAACCTCAATGGTGTGCTTCTCTTGTTTCTTGAGCTTCGGAACATCAGCGATTTGATAGACCGCTCCATCAACCCGAACCCGCGCGAATCCCTGAGTCGTGAACTCGGTGAAGAGGTCAAGGAATTCACCTTTGCGGGCGCGCACGACAGGAGCGAGAACCAAAAACTTCGATCCTTCCGGCATCTGCAGAATCTGATCAACAATGTTTTGCGGCGTCTGCTTGGCGATCGCTTTGCCGCAATTTGGACAATGCGGGCGACCGGCTCGCGCAAACAGGAGACGTAGGTAGTCGTAGACCTCGGTAATTGTTCCAACCGTAGAACGTGGATTTCGGTTAGTGGACTTCTGATCAATAGAGACCGCAGGCGACAGGCCTTCGATGAAGTCGACATCGGGCTTATCCATCTGGCCTAAAAATTGGCGGGCGTAGGCGGATAACGATTCAACGTAACGGCGCTGACCCTCCGCAAAAATCGTGTCGAAGGCTAACGAAGATTTACCCGAGCCGGAGAGGCCTGTGAACACGACCAGCGAATTTCGGGGAAGTTCAATCGATACATTTTTGAGGTTGTGCTCGCGGGCGCCTCGTACAACTAACTTGTCAGCGCTCATCAAGTTCCAGCCTCTTCCATTCCGCGCAACTCTTTTTTCAGGTCACGAATCTCATCGCGCAATCTGCCGGCTAGCTCAAAGGCCAACTCCGCGGCTGCGGCTTTCATCTGCTCAGTGAGCGATTCTATGAGCGCAATCAATTCTTGTCGTGGCAGAGAATGGGCAGACGAGATCTGCGCTTCTAGCCCCGCGGATATGACCGAGCTGCGCTTCTTCGCGCTGGCCGACAACTCTTCCGTATCTTCCGCCTCTTTGGTGATCAGGTCGGTGATATCCGCAATTTTTTTACGCAGTGGCTGCGGGTCGATGCCGCGCTCTTCGTTGTAAGCGATTTGCTTAGCCCGGCGGCGATTGGTCTCGTCGATCGCCTGCGCCATCGCTGGTGTAATGGTGTCCGCGTACATGTGCACCTCGCCCGAGACATTTCGAGCCGCACGGCCGATGGTTTGAATGAGCGAGGTCGCTGATCGAAGGAAACCTTGCTTATCTGCGTCAAGAATGGAAACCAGCGATACCTCGGGCAGGTCGAGTCCTTCTCGGAGCAAATTGATTCCGATAAGAACGTCGTACTCGCCGGAGCGAAGTTCGCGCAGCAATTCCACGCGTCGCAAGGTGTCGACCTCGGAATGCAGATAGCGAACACGAATCCCCAATTCGAGCAGGTAATCCGTCAGGTCTTCCGACATCTTCTTGGTCAACGTCGTCACCAGAATGCGCTCGTTCTTCTCGGCCCGAATCTTTATCTCTCCCACCAAATCATCTATTTGACCCTTGATGGGTTTGATGATGATTGCAGGATCGACCAGGCCGGTAGGGCGAATCACCTGCTCGACGAACTCTCCCCCACTCTTTTCGAGTTCGTACTTTCCGGGCGTTGCCGAGAGGTAAACCGTTTGGCCCTTACGTTCTAGGAATTCGTCAAAGCGCAGTGGTCGGTTATCCATGGCGCTGGGCAATCTGAATCCGTGTTCAACGAGGGTCCGCTTGCGAGAGGCATCACCCTCGAACATCGCGCCAATCTGCGGAACCGTAACGTGGGATTCATCAATCACCGTCAAAAAATCCTCCGGGAAATAATCCAAAAGACAGTTTCCGGCTGATCCTGCTTCTCGGCCATCGATATGACGAGAGTAGTTCTCAATTCCAGAACAAAATCCGAGTTGGCGCATCATCTCGATATCGAAGGTCGTACGCATGCGAATGCGTTGAGCTTCCAAAAGTTTATTCTGACGCTCGAATTCCGCGACACGAACTTCCATCTCTTCCTCGATCTGCGAGATGGCTCGTTTCATCGTTTCTGGACCGGCGGCGTAGTGACTTGCCGGGAATATGTACATCTCGGTCTCGTTACGAATAATTTCGCCGGTCAGCGGGTGCAAAGTCATGATGCTTTCGATTTCATCGCCAAACATCTCAATCCGAAGCGCAAGTTCTTCGTACATCGGAATGATTTCTATGGTGTCACCGCGAACTCGGAAAGTGCCTCGCTCGAAGGCGACATCGTTACGACGATATTGAATGTCCACGAATCGTCGGAGCAACGCGTTGCGCTCGATGGTGTCGCCCACCTTTAACTTGATCATCCGATCGACGTACTCCTGCGGGGTGCCAAGGCCGTAGATACAGGAAACGGTCGACACGACAATCACGTCACGTCGGGTCAGAAGTGAATTGGTCGCAGAGTGACGAAGCCGTTCAACCTCGGCATTAACCGAACTATCTTTCTCGATGAAGGTATCGGTCTGCGGGACATATGCCTCTGGTTGGTAATAGTCGTAATACGAGACAAAGTACTCGACCGCGTTATTAGGCAGCAATTCTCGAAATTCATTGGCGAGCTGAGCGGCCAGTGTCTTGTTATGGACTAGAACCAAGGTCGGGCGTTGGACTTGTTCGATCAGCCAGGCGGTTGTAGCCGACTTTCCGGTACCAGTTGCGCCGAGAAGAACGACATCTTGCTCACCCCGAGCCAACCGTTCCGTCAATTCCTTGATGGCGGCCGGCTGATCTCCCGCGGGCTTGTAGTCGCTGATAACTTGAAAGGGATTTACCTTGCGCTCAACCTCGGTCACCGCTCTCATCAGCGCGCACCCGCCAAAACTTGAAGTTTCTCGTAAATATTCTCTACTTGCCGAAGTAAGTGGTCGGTATCGCTGTCATTGATGATGACGAATTGAGCCGCCGCTTCTCGCGCCGCGTCATCTACCTGGGAGGCGAGAACGCGCTCGATCTGATAATCCTTCATTCCGCGAAGTCGCAACCGACTTTGGCGTAATTCGATGGGGGCCGAGACCGTCACGACTCGATCAAATCGCTCGTGGTCACGAGTTTCGACGAGAAGCGGAATTTGATTAATAACAACGGTGCCTGGAAGCGCTGCCGCGACGACGCTCTCCCACTCGGCTCTGACTGCTGGGTGGACGATGGCTTCGAGTTCGGCGCGCGCGCCTGAATCCCGAAAGACAATTTCGCCGAGTGCGCCGCGGTCAATCTGGCCGTCGCGCAGAATGTCATCTCCGAATCGCGACACAACAACGTCGAAGCCAGGCGTACCGCGTGCAATTACGTCACGCGAAAGCTGGTCCGAATCCACGACGGTCGCTCCCAGGTCGGCAAAGAATTCTCCTGCAGTGGATTTGCCCGAGCCGATGCCGCCGGTAAGCGCGACTGTTAAAACCTTTTCGGACACGCGACCACCCTATCTGACTTGGTTAGGGAACTCGCGGGCAACCGGACTGCCGATTAGAGACGTATCGGACTGAAAGGAAAAGGGCCCCGCCACTCTCGTGACGAAGCCCTTAACTCTAGATTCGGAAGTTTTACTCGGCTGGTGTCTCTGATGTGATGACAGCAGGAGCATCGGCTGCTGCAGCATCTGCCGCCTTCGCCTCTTCCTTTTGCTTGCGGTGGGCCAAGAAGCGAGCTTGAGCTTCGGCGTATTGGCGCTCCCACTCTTCGCGTTGTGCTTCGAAGCCAGGACGCCATTCTTGCGAATCAGCATCGAAGCCTTCTGGGTAAATGAAGTTACCTTCAGCGTCGTAACGAGCTGGCATGCCGTATTGAGTTGGGTCGAATGCTTCGATTTCAACTTCGTGTCCCTCGTTAGCCTGCTTGAGTGACAACGAAATGCGGCGGCGCTCAAGATCAATGTCGATGATCTTTACGAACAACTCATCGCCGACCTGAACAACCTGCTCTGGAATTTCTACGTGGCGCTCAGCGAGTTCAGAGATGTGAACCAAGCCTTCGATGCCCTCAAAGACGCGAATGAATGCGCCGAATGGAACGAGCTTGGTGACTTCACCTGGGACAACTTGGTTGATCGCATGTGTGCGAGCAAATGCCTGCCATGGATCTTCTTGGGTTGCCTTGAGTGAGAGAGAGACGCGCTCGCGCTCGAAATCAACTTCGAGGACTTCTACGGTCACTTCGTCGCCAACTTCAACAACTTCGCTTGGATGATCGATGTGCTTCCATGAAAGCTCAGATACGTGTACCAATCCGTCAACGCCACCGAGGTCAACGAAGGCACCAAAGTTAACGATAGAGGAGACGACTCCGGTGCGAACCTGACCCTTTTGGAGCTGGTTCAAGAAGGTGGTGCGTGACTCGGATTGTGTTTGCTCGAGGTATGCGCGGCGCGAAAGAACAACGTTATTGCGGTTCTTGTCGAGTTCGATAATGCGAGCTTCAACCTGCTTGCCAATGTAAGGGGTCAAATCGCGAACGCGACGCATTTCTACCAACGATGCTGGCAGGAAGCCACGTAGTCCGATATCAACAATCAAGCCGCCCTTAACGACCTCAATGACGGTTCCGACGACAACTTCGTCGCGCTCCTTCTTGCCTTCGATCTCGCCCCAGGCGCGTTCGTACTGTGCTCGCTTCTTGGAGAGGATCAAGCGGCCTTCTTTGTCTTCCTTCTGAAGAACGAGTGCCTCAACACGATCGCCAACGGCGACCAATTCTGATGGATCGATATCGTGGCGAATCGAAAGTTCGCGAGAAGGGATTACACCCTCTGTCTTGTAACCGATATCGAGAAGAACTTCCTCACGGTCAACTTGTACAACGATTCCGACAACTAGGTCTCCATCGTTGAAATTTTTAATTGTGCCTTCAATAGCGGCGAGAAAATCTGCGGCTGAGCCGACGTCGTTTACTGCAATTTGCGAGGGGGTCAAGGTTCTCCAGGTGGATAGAAGTAGTAGGGATAGGACAGGTGGTGCGCGCTTGTGACCGTCTCCGGTAGAAACCGTCTCCAGTTCAAACCGTCTCTAGCACAAGAGGTGTAAGCGTAACTACCCCGCTGGCCAGGGTCAAAATCGCTCTGAAAT
>DAIPLA010000048.1:0-1145 GCA_036769465.1 Candidatus Nanopelagicaceae bacterium | reverse complement strand
TGCTTCATTGGACTTGGCGTTGGCGCGTTTGATATCGGCGTACCTGCAACAACGACATTGCACCACGTCGCCTCTCGAACCGGTTACATATTGGGAATTATGGCGACCTTCAACATTGCGGGAAGTTTGCTCGCTGGTCTTGCCGCAAAGCATTTACCGCCCTTGCGCGCGTTCCGCCGGGTCTATCTGCTGTGGGTAGTGCTCAGCTTTCCTATGGCATTTGTTTCGCCGAACTGGACGATGTTCGCCATTTCAGCAGGAATCGGTTTGTGCGGTGGCGCGCTGCACGTCTTCTACTTCGAAATTACAGAGGCGGTGCGCCCGAAGGGTGCGGCGGCGGGTGCGATAGGACTGTTGTGGACGGTTGAAGGAACTATGAACGCGTGCGGCACAGCAGTGGGTGGATATCTGGCGCAACATTTCGGACCTCGGTGGTGCTTCGTTCTCGACGCAATCTGCGTAACCATCGGCTTCGCCATCATCGACCGCAATAAGAAACGTCTGGCGGCCGCCAACAATGTAACAAGTTCTCGCGTGGATCTAGATGCGCTCGATGATGTGGCATCGCACGATCGTTAGTGGGCAGCTAAATCCCACGACGTGCCGACACCGATATTGACGTCAAGCGGCACCGATAACTGCGCGGCCTCCCCCATCTCTCGACGAACAATCGCCGTTAATGCATCTTCCTCGCCGTTGGCAAGTTCGAAAATAAGTTCGTCGTGAACTTGCAGAAGCATCCGTGATTTCAACTTCTCCTTTTTCAACGCGCGAGCAACGCCCAGCATTGCAACTTTGATGATGTCGGCTGCAGAACCTTGGATGGGAGCGTTGAGTGCCATCCGTTCGGCCATCTCGCGGCGCTGACGATTTTCATGAGTGAGGTCAGGCAAGTATCGGCGGCGACCCATAATCGTTTCGGTGTAACCCTTTGACGTCGCTTCCACAACGACGCTCTTGAGATAGTCACGAATTCCACCGAATCGTTCAAAGTACGTTCCCATCAGGACTGACGCTTCGGTCGGCGAAAGATCTAACTGCTGCGACAAGCCATAGGCCGAGAGACCATAGGCCAACCCGTATGACATCGCCTTAATCTGACGTCGCATCTCCGGATCGACCTCGTTCGGCTTCACTCCAAAAAC
>DAIPLA010000004.1:0-40830 GCA_036769465.1 Candidatus Nanopelagicaceae bacterium | reverse complement strand
GGCCAAAAGACCGGAATCGATTTGCCGGGTGAAGCAACCGGCCGTCTGCCAGATCGCGCATGGAAAGAGCGTTATTACCAACAAAATAAGAATTTCTATTGCAATTACCAGACCCGAGCCCGGCCAGCAGATTTAACGCCATTTTTGATTGCCATCGCGAAAGAAGATTGCGTGGATGGAAATAAGGTTCGTGCCGGTGATGCGGTTAACTTCTCAATCGGCCAAGGCGATACGTTGGTAACGCCTATCCAAGAGGCCGAGATTTATGCGGCAATTGCTAATGGCGGAACCTTGTATCAACCAGAAGTCGCTCGTGCGATTGTTAAACCCGACGGTTCTGTGGTGAAAGAGTTCAAGCCGATAGTGTCCGGCCACGCGCCAGCCACATCATCGGATATCGCCTTTTTGCACGCCGCGCTGCGTTCGGTAAACACCATTGGTACTGGTGCGCCAGTCTTTGCAAACTATCCTGTTCAGGTGAGCGGAAAGACGGGAACCGGGCAGGTAACCGGAAAGAATCCAGATGGCTCTGCCTATGACGATATTTCTTGGTACGCATCTTTCGCTCCCAGTGACAATCCTCAATACGCTGTTGTGATGGTCATTAGCCAAGGCGGTTTTGGAGCTACCTCGGCGGCGGTTGGGGTACGCGATATCTATTCATCGCTCTTTGGAGTTGTGGGTGGAACGGTTGATCCCGCCAAGAGCGCATTCCCTAAGGGTTTGCCGACTGGAATTCCCACCATTGATCCCAAGATGGTTGCACTGGTGAAGCCTTGATGCAGGTGAACTCATGACGATTGTCAGCAATTTCAAGCGCAAAGCGCTCAAGGAAAATTTTTCGGGTTACGACAAATGGCTAAATATCTCGGTTGCGGCCATGTTGGTAATCGGCACGGTCCTGGTTTACGCGGCGACGAAAAATTGGTTTGCCCAACAACACCTCGATCCGCAGTATTACCTCAAGCGCCACATCCTTAACATCATTATTGGTGGGTTGTTGGCGTATGGAACCACGCTGATTGATTATCGAGTTCTACGCGCTTACACCCCATTTTTATATGCGGCGGGTGTGCTCGGGTTAATTGCGGTCATGGTTCCGGGCGTGGGAAGTACCGTCAATGGTGCAAAGTCGTGGATCTCCTTCCCGGGCGGATTCCAATTGCAGCCGGCCGAACTGGCAAAGATTTCGGTGATTGTTGGCATGGCGATGATCTTGGCCGAGAGCCGTGATCGTTCTGAAAACCCGACCGACCGAGATGTCGCAAAGGCGCTAGCCCTGGCCGTTGTTCCGATGTTTTTAATAATTCTGCAGCCAGACTTGGGCGAAGTGCTCATCATCTCTGCTGCAGTCATCGCAATTATCGGAGTCTCGGGTGCGCCTTCGCGCTGGGTTGCTGGCTTGTTGCTCTTGGGAATTCTTGGAAGCGTTGTTGCGGTGAAGGCCGGTGTTATTCACAAATATCAGGTCAAGCGCTTGCAATCGTTCGTGGACCCCAACGCCGATCCACAACAGAGCGGTTACCAATTACGGCAGTCTCGAATCACGATTGGCTCAGGCGGTTTGATTGGCAAGGGAATTTTTGGCGGACCTCAGACCAACGGTCGATTCGTTCCGGAGCAACAGACCGACTTTATTTTCACCGTTGCTGGTGAAGAAACTGGCTTTGTTGGATGCGCGCTGATTTTGATGTTCTTTTCCATATTTTTCTTCCGATCGTTTTTGATCGCCCGCCGAACAAATGACATGTTCGGAAAGTTGGTCTGTATCGGCGTCATCGCCTGGTTCGCATTCCAGATGTATGAAAATATCGGCATGACCATGGGGTTGATGCCCATGACTGGCGTTCCGCTGCCCTTTATGAGCTATGGCGGATCCAGCATGTTCGCCAATTTGATTGGCCTCGGACTCCTGCAAAACGTCCATTTACGCTCGCGATAAGGCGCGTTTTCAGCTCAACGCGGCCAAAATTGGTCTTTCCGTATAACTCTGCAATACTTTTCCCAGCGTTCAGCGCGTCGAGCGGTCTCCTAGCCGGGCTCAATTGAGCCAGAGTTAGAACCTTAATTACTCGCCACCGCAGCGGATGCTAAAGCTTTCAAAGGCGGAGTGAATCTCAAGATTCAGCCCAACCTTTACCCGGAAGTTTTTCGAATATTTAGATGAGGATTTGAGTTATGGCTATTGAGCCAAAAAAAGCGCGCAAGCGTGCTGTAAAAGGATCGACCAAAAAAGGAACTCCAAAAGCTGCTGACACTGATGTGGCAGATACTGCCCCAGAAGTAGAGAGCGTTGAAGAAGCGCCGGTAGCCAAGAAGGCAAGCGCGAAAGCGATTCCCGTTCCAGTATTTCAAGCTGCACCAGAATCAAAGAGCCCTGCTAAAAAGGCGCCTGCAAAGAAGGTCGCCGCAGCAGAGAGCGAAGATTCAGAGAGCGATAACGATTCAAGCGCGGATGAGAGCGGATCAACTTCTAATCTCTCACCCGAAGAGCGCGAACGTCGCCGCCGCCGTCGCGGGGGTCGTGGTCGCCGTCGTGGTGGGCGCGAAAATTCTGGCGAGAACAGCGGTTCGGACGACGAACTCACTGATGATTTAGATGCAGGCGATCTCAATCCATCTGACGATGAAGGTACCGAGACCGGAACACATCGTCGCCGTCGTCGCCGCGCGCGTGGTGAAGGCGTCACGCCAGGTGAGACAGTTGATGAAGATGGCGTAGTAACAGTTGTTAAGGTGCGCGAACCTCGTAGCGCCGATGATCGTCCTACTCGTACGGATCGTTCGGAGCGAAATAATCGTCGCGACCGTGGCAATCGCCGAGATAGAGGCGACCGCGGAGATCGCCGTGACCGCGAGCCGCGCGACTTCGTTCGCCGTCGTGGAACCATCCTGACGGAATCAGAATTCTTAGCGCGCCGTGAAAACGTTGATCGCGTGATGTTGGTTCGCCAGACCGGCGATCGCACCCAGATTGCCGTGCTTGAAGACAAGGTTATGGTCGAGCACTACGTCAATCGAAACAGCAATATTTCGTATGTCGGTAACGTCTACCTAGGTCGCGTGCAGAACGTTCTTCCCTCAATGGAAGCCGCGTTCGTCGATATCGGAAAGGGACGTAACGCCGTTCTCTATGCCGGTGAAGTTAACTGGGATGCCGCGGGTTTGGCCGAAGGTGCGCCTCGCAAGATTGAACACGTATTGAAGACTGGTCAGTCGGTTCTGGTTCAGGTAACGAAGGATCCGATCGGTCAAAAGGGCGCTCGCTTAACGAGCCAGATCAGCCTTCCTGGTCGTTACTTGGTTTATGTTCCTGGTGGAGCGATGAGCGGTATCAGCCGCCGTCTTCCTGATCAAGAGCGTTCCCGCTTGAAATCAATCTTGAAGAATCTCATCCCTGATGAAGCGGGCGTCATTGTTCGTACCGCATCCGAAGGCGCTTCTGAAGAAGAGTTGACCAACGACGTCGCTCGCTTGAAAGCGCAATGGGAAGACATTCAGGCCAAGGCCGAATCCACCAGCACGACCGCGCCATCGCTTTTGTATAGCGAACCAGACCTAACGGTTCGAGTCATCCGCGATATCTTCAATGAAGATTTCAACAAGATGATTGTGCAGGGCAATGATGCATGGGACGAGATCAATAACTACCTCGGTCACATTGCGCCAGAATTGACTGCGAAGATTGAAAAGTGGACCGGCGCACGTGAAATGTTCGTCGAGTATCGAATCGAAGAGCAACTCGCCAAGGCGTTCGACCGCAAAGTTTATCTGCCTTCCGGCGGTTCGCTTGTTATCGACCGCACCGAGGCAATGATTGTTATCGACGTCAACACCGGAAAGTTCATCGGTAAGGGCGGCAACCTCGAAGAGACCGTCACAAAGAACAACTTGGAAGCGGCCGAAGAAATTGCTCGCCAATTGCGCTTGCGCGATATGGGCGGAATCATCGTCATCGACTTCATCGATATGGCGTTGGAATCTAACCGTGATCAGGTCCTGCGTCGCTTGGTTGAATGCCTAGGCCGCGATCGCACAAAGCATCAGGTTGCTGAAGTAACCTCACTCGGACTTGTTCAGATGACACGTAAGCGCGTTGGCCAAGGATTGATCGAAGCCTTCTCCACCACCTGCGAGAGCTGTGGCGGACGCGGTATTCACATCCACAACGAGCCGGTCCGTAAGACCTCGCTCGATAAGGATATGGATCAGCGTTACGTGCCGACCGTTCATGAGGATGATGTTGAGGACGAGCATGCTGCCGAGGAGCACGTGGCCGAAGAAGCCACTGTTCAGGAGGAAGTTGCTGAATCAGCTCCCACGGGACAGCGTCGCCGTCGGCGCGCGGTCAGCACAGGCGTAATTACGCCCGAATAGTCCAGTTTGACCCGAGGGGCGGCCAGTCCGTACCCTTACCCTCTGCCCATTTTCAGCTAGAGCTGGGCGTCATAGATGTAAGAGCAGTAATAGGAAAGGTGTCACCGTGTACGCGATTGTTAAAGCTGGCGGCCGTCAAGAGAAGGTTGCCGTTGGCGACACAGTAACTGTGGACCGCATCGACGCAAAGGTCGGAGCATCGGTCTCTTTCCCTGCATTGCTTCTTGTTGATGGCACAACCCTTACTACCGATGCCGCCGCACTTGCTGGCGTTAAGGTCACTGGCGAAGTTTTGTCAGAAGAAAAGGGTCCAAAGATCGACATCCTTCGTTACAAGAACAAGACCGGCTACCGCCGTCGTCAAGGTTTCCGAGCACAACTAACGCGCGTGAAGATCACCGCGATTAACAAGTAAGGGGAGGTGCAGACAAATGGCAAGTAAAAAGGGTGTCTCGTCTACACGTAACGGCCGCGACTCGAACGCGCAGTACCTTGGTATCAAGCGCTACGCAGGTCAGATTGTTAAGTCTGGTGAAATTTTGATCCGTCAACGCGGAACCGTCTTCCACCCAGGTGCAAATGTTGGAATCGGCAAGGACGATACTTTGTTCGCATTGTCTGCTGGCGAAGTTGCTTTCGGTCGCGCTCGCGGTCGCAAGGTAGTCAACATCGTTCCCGTATCTGCATCAGCCTAAGCGCGGATAACTTTTTGGCGGGTCCGCGTATTGCGGGCCCGCTTTTTATTTCATACGAACTTTCACTCGAAGAGAAAGGTAGGAGCAGATGGCATCGTTCGTCGATCGCGTAACGCTCCATGCCTTTGCGGGTAGTGGTGGCGATGGTTGCGTTTCGGTTCACCGCGAAAAGTTCAAGCCATTGGGCGGCCCAGATGGCGGCAACGGCGGCCGCGGTGGCGACATCATTCTCGTCGTTGATTCCGGCACGACCACACTCCTCGATTTTCACCATTCACCACACCGCCGTGCGACAAATGGAAGCCTCGGTTACGGCGACTGGTGCAACGGAAAAGAAGGTAAAGATTTAGTTCTCCCTGTTCCTAACGGCACTGTCGTTAAAGATGCCGACGGAAATGTTCTCGCCGACATGATCGGAAACGGAACACGTTTTATTGCTGCGCAAGGCGGCGCAGGTGGTTTGGGCAATGCGGGCTTGGCCTCATCAAAGCGTCGCGCACCAGGCTTTGCGCTTAAGGGCGAGCCAGGCGAAGAGCGCACCCTCACACTCGAACTCAAGAGCGTTGCCGATATTGGCTTGATTGGTTTTCCTTCTGCCGGAAAGTCATCGCTGATCGCCGCGATCTCGGCCGCAAAGCCAAAGATTGCCGATTATCCATTCACTACGCTCGCTCCTAACTTGGGCGTTGTCCAAGCTGGCGGAATGCGCTTTACCGTCGCGGATGTGCCAGGCCTTATCGCAGGCGCTTCTGAAGGTAAGGGTCTGGGCTTGGAATTCCTCCGCCACGTAGAACGTTGCGCGGCACTCGTGCATGTTTTGGATTGCGGAACGCTGGAGACAGATCGAGATCCGGTTAAAGACTTCGACATCATTGAAGCAGAGCTTCGTAACTACACCGCGGATGAAGGCGCTATTGCGCTATCCGATCGGCCACGAATAATTGCCCTGAACAAGGTGGACTTGCCTGACGGTAAGGCGATGGCAGACATGGTTCAGCCACTCTTTGAAGAGCGCGGATACGAGGTGTACCAAATCTCGGCTGCCTCACACATCGGTTTGACCGAACTTAACTACGCGATGGCGCGAATTATTGAGGCCCAACGCAAGGTAGAAGCAGAGCAAGAGAAGGTTCGCATTGTTCTGCGTCCAAAGGCGGTCGGCGACAGCGGATTTACTGTCACCGCAAACGAGGACGGTTCATTCACCGTTCTTGGTTCAAAGCCAGAGCGCTGGGTGAAGCAGACCGACTTCGGCAACTCGGAAGCGGTTGGCTATTTGGCCGATCGACTTGCAACTCTCGGCGTGGAAAAAGAATTATTCAAGAAGGGCGCAAAGCCAAAGGACGAAGTCCGCATTGGTGCTGGAGAAGCCGCGGTTATCTTTGATTGGGAACCATCCATTGAAGCCGGTGCGGAATTATTGGCTGGACCACGCGGCGAGGACCTTCGATTGGAATCGCCTTGGCAGGGTCGCTATGTCGACGAAGCCGATGAAGATTTAGATCAGTTGAGCGAGGACGAAATTGCGATGCAATGGGAGTACAACGTTACGGACCCACGAAATCCGAGGATTGAGGGCGAGAAGTGAATCGCGCCGATTTAGCTAGCGCCAAGCGCATCGTCATCAAGGTGGGTTCATCCACCCTCACGGGTTCTGCTGGATCAGAACTCAACGAGGCTTCGGTGAAGAAGCTCGTAGATATCACCGCGGGTTTGCGCGCGCAGGGGAAAGAAGTTGTCATCGTTTCTTCGGGTGCGATTGCTGCCGGTTTGGCTCCACTCGGATTAACTTCTCGTCCAAAGGATCTTGCAACACAACAAGCCGCGGCATCCGTAGGACAAGGCTTGCTCATTGCGGCATACACGAAAGCGCTTGGCGCGCATTCATTGGTGGCCTCGCAAGTATTGCTCACCATTGAGGATGTTGTCCGTCGCTCGCATTACCAAAATGCACAACGCACCTTGTTTAAACTGCTCCAGCTGGGAGTTGTTCCGATCATTAACGAGAACGACACGGTTGGCACTCAAGAAATTCGCTTTGGCGATAACGATCGGCTGGCCGCGTTGGTATCGCATTTGATCGACGCTGACTTATTGGTTCTGGTGACCGATATCGATTCTCTGTATGACGCCCCACCAACGGAACCTGGTGCCAAGAGGATTGCCGATGTTCAATCGCTCCAGGATTTGGCTTCGGTATCGATCGGCGGAGTTGGCGCATCTGGCGTTGGTAGCGGCGGAATGATTACCAAGGTTGAAGCGGCTCGCATCGCGGCAGGCGCTGGAGTGGCGATGTTGTTGACGACTTTGGATTCGCTCACGGATGCGCTTTCCGGAAAAGATGTCGGCACTTTGTTCTGGCCGGTTCGCGATCGCAAACCTTCTCGCTTGTTGTGGCTCGAGCACGCCGCGACGCCACGCGGACGATTGGTTCTCGACGCTGGCGCGGTGACCGCAATCATTGAGCGCGGAGTTTCGCTTCTTCCTGCAGGTGTTACGGCAGTGACTGGCGAATTTAGCGCCGGCGATACCGTTGAACTCGTCAGCGAATCAGGCGTCGTGATTGCGCGAGGATTGGTCGCTTTCGATGCGGATGAAATTCCTCAGATGCTGGGACGATCAACCAAGGAATTGGCGGCCGCGTTAGGAGCCGAATACGAGCGCGAGCTCGTCCATCGGGACGACTTGGTGCTGATTAACTAGTTTTTGGATTGCGCAATCGGATAAAGCACCGCTGCAACATCCGCTTGTGGATCATCGCCGTTAGGGAAGTCGCTCAATTTCACAATCACCGTTCGGGTCGCGGCGTCCATAAATATTTGTTGGCCGTGCAATCCCATAGCTAAGTTGATTCCTGGATAGGGATGCCAGACCTGTGCGCCGTAGCCCCAGTTGTTATCGAGCTTGACTACAGGTGTGCTGATGCGTTTCATCCATGTGGCATCGATGATCTGATGTGCCCCTGCGTAGCCATTGTTATTAATCATGAGACCAATTCGGGCGTAGTCGCGCGCGGTGGCGTTAAAGCAGCAGAATGTTTTTTCGTGGCCGCCGATATGGTCAACGTTCCACGTCGCTGCGTTTGCCGCACCAACTGGCTGCCAGACATTCTTGCTGAAGTAATCCGAAACGCTTCCGCCGGTTACCTTTTGAATGATCAAGCCGAGCATTTGTGACTCCACGCTTCGGTACTCCGGCTTGGTGTCGGGCGCCTCGAGCATCTTGCGATTATGCGTGATGAACCAATTCATGTCGGTGGTGGCGTACATCTGGGCAATTCCTACGCCCCAACCGGTTGGACCGCTTGGGTAATTATCGGTGACGCCGACGCCGGCTTCCATGTCGAGCAAACTTTGTACCGTCACCTTGTCGAACAAGCCACCGGTTTTCCATTGTGGGAAATACGAGACGAAGGTATCTGATTCGTGAATTTTTCCTTGTGCCACCAGCTGTCCGATAACTATCGAGGTCATCGTTTTAGCCATGGAGTATGAAGGAAGTAGCGTGGTTGGCTTCATACCGGCCTTTGAGTTGTAGTACTCGTACGTGATTACGCCGTTGCGAACAACAAGGAAGGCATTTGTATAAGACTTATCAAGAAATTCTTGCCATGACATCACCTTGCCCTGATAGGTCACGGTTGCCGGCATATTTTCGGTGCTTGTTGGCCAGGCGATAGGAGTCGTCGAGGGATTTACGGTGTGCCACGGCATCAAGGTCGGAGTTTTAGAGGCGGGGGCTAATCCCAAGCGAACGGCCGCGACGACGTTGGGATAGTGGATGTATCTGAAGAAGCCCGAGAGCAGAATAAAGAGTGCGACCAGAACAATGCCCGCTGTCCGCAGGGCCTTCAGTAATTTCCTCATGAGAGAAGGGTAATTGCTCGTAGACTAGAACCATGGACGCCACCGTGATGATTGCCGAGCTCGCCGATACCGCGCGCTTAGCCGCTCGCACCTTGGTCGCCGCAAGCGCGTCGGATAGAGTCGAAGCGCTGCACCGAATCGCAGAAGAAATTGAGAACTCGGAAGTCGAAATCCTGGCCGCGAACGCCGAGGATATGAAGCGCGCCGACGCCGACGGAATGAACGAATCGCTTAAGGATCGACTGCTGCTCACCGCCGCACGTGTGCACGGGATTGCAGATGGCGCACGACAAGTCGCAGCCTTGCCGGATCCATTGAACAAGGTGGTTCGGGAGAGCACTCTTCCCAACGGACTGAAGCTCAAGCAACTCACGGTTCCGTTTGGAGTTGTGGGAATGGTGTATGAAGCGCGACCAAATGTCACGGTCGATGCCGCCGTCATTTTATTGATGTCAGGAAATGCAGCTCTCTTACGCGGATCGGCGAGTGCGGCCTCAAGCAATCAAGTACTCGTCACCGTCATGCGGCGCGCTCTAGCAAAGACAAACATCTCGCCTGACGTACTCCAATTAGTGCCATCGACCGATCGCTCAACGGTGCAGGCGCTTCTGCACGCGCGAGGCAAAGTGGATTTGGTTATCCCACGGGGGAGCGCGGCGCTGATTCGCACCGTCGTGGATGACTCGACCGTGCCAACCATCGAAACCGGCGCGGGTGTATGCCATGTCTACGTTGACTCGGATGCGGACTTATCTAAAGCGTTGCCAATCATTATTAATGCCAAGACGCACCGTCCAAGCGTTTGCAACGCGGCAGAAACGCTCCTGATTCATCACGATGTAGCGCAAGCATTTATGCCAACCGCATTGAAGGCGCTTAACGACGCCGGTGTAAAACTCAACGTTGATGATGCGACCGCGGTGATTGCGGCTGCAAACAATATTGCTGTGAATCGCGCGAGCGAGGACAATTGGTCGACCGAATACAACGCGCTTGAAATGAACGTCGGCGTTGTACCCAACCTGGTTGCTGCCGTTGACCACATTGCCAAGTACGGTACGAAGCACACGGAAGCAATCGTGACCGAGTCCGATGAGCACGCCCAACAATTTGTTTCACTGATTGATGCCGCAGCCATCATGATTAACGCATCAACACGATTCACCGACGGCGAGCAGATGGGCTTTGGCGCCGAAATCGGAATCTCAAATCAAAAATTGCATGCCCGTGGACCAATGGGTCTCGAAGCCATGACAACCACCACGTGGATCGTCTCCGGCAACGGACAAATTCGCGCCTGACCTAACTTCAGTTAGAGTTGGCCCATGGCCGCTATCTCACGCGAAGAAGTCGCGCACCTAGCCCGTTTATCCCGAATCGAAATGACGCCCGATGAGCTCGATCACCTGGCTTCTGAGATGCAACTTATTTTGGGCGCCGTGGCACGTGTGCAGGAAGTAGCCGCCGCTGACATTCCACCCACGTCGCATGCACTGCCGATGACCAATGTCTTTCGCCCTGATGTGACCAAGCCAAGCCTCTCGCCAGAAGATGCGCTCTCTGGCGCACCTGCTCGAGAAGAAGATCGCTTCAAAGTGCCACAAATTTTGGGTGATGCCGAATGAGCATGATTCATAAGACCGCGACCGAGATGGCGCAGGCACTCGCCGACAAATCAATCACGGCAGTAGAACTGACTCAACAACACCTGGACCGAATCGCTGCGGTTGACGGAGACATCCACGCATTTCTGCATGTTGATTCCGAAGGCGCGCTTGCGCAAGCCTCCGAATCCGACAAGCATCGTGCCGCGGGAACTGCGCGTTCTGCGCTGGAAGGAATTCCGCTGGCTCTTAAAGATGTATTGACACAAAAGGGCGTTCCCACGACGTGTGGTTCAAAAATGCTCGAAGGCTGGCGCCCACCGTACGACTCGACAGTCGTAACAAAGTTGAAGAACGCCGGTGTCGTTATTTTGGGTAAGACCAACATGGACGAATTCGCGATGGGTTCGTCGACTGAAAATTCTGCATACGGCCCAACCCATAATCCATGGGCGCTTGATCGTATTCCTGGTGGTTCGGGTGGTGGATCTGCTGCAGCGCTCGCTGCCTTCGAAGCACCACTAGCCATCGGTACTGATACCGGTGGATCTATTCGCCAACCAGCTGCCGTTACTGGCACGGTCGGAGTAAAGCCAACGTATGGTGGCGTTTCGCGTTATGGCCTGGTCGCATTCTCCTCGTCGCTGGATCAAGCAGGACCATGCGCACGTACCGTCTTGGATACTGCTTTGTTACATGAAGCAATTGCGGGATATGACGAACGCGATTCCACCAGCATCAATGCCCCTGTCCCACAGGTAGTTGCGGCCGCAAAGCGCCAAGACGTTAAGGGTATGAAGATCGGCGTGATCAAAGAATTGATGGGCGACGGCTTCCAAAAAGGCGTGCTCGATAGCTTCAAGCAGTCATTGGACTTATTGCAAGAACAAGGCGCAGAAATCGTTGAAGTCTCGTGCCCCAGCTTTGATTACGGAATCGCGGCTTATTACCTGATTGCACCGAGCGAGGCGTCATCTAACCTGGCTCGCTTTGATTCGATGCGTTACGGAATTCGAGTGGGCGATGATGGCAAGCGCGGCGCCGAGGAAGTGATGAGCGCTACTCGCGAAGTTGGATTCGGTAAAGAAGTGAAACGCCGCATCATCTTGGGAACATATGCCTTGTCATCAGGCTATTACGACGCGTACTACGGCTCCGCCCAAAAGGTACGTACCTTGATCAAGCGCGATTTCGAAGCCGCATTTGGCGTAGCGGATGTCTTGGTATCGCCATCCACTCCCACAACCGCATTCAAAATTGGCGAGCGCGCGAATGATCCATTGGCGATGTATCTCGCGGATATCACTACTATTCCGGTGAATATGGCTGGTATTGGTGGCATGTCATTGCCATCCGGACTTTCCGCCGATGATGGCTTGCCAGTCGGTTTCCAAATCATGTCGCCCGCAATGCAAGATGATCGTATGTATCGCGTCGGCGGAACGCTTGAGGCGGCGCTCAACGACAAATTGGGCAAGCCGGTATGGGCACAAGCACCAGAGTTGGCGGTGAAGTAATGGCCCTTAATTACGATCAAGCGGTAGAAAAATACGAGCCAACGCTCGGCCTTGAAGTTCACGTCGAACTCAATACGAATTCGAAGATGTTCTGTTCGTGTTCTACTGTTTTTGGTGCAGAACCAAATACGCAAACCTGCCCGGTCTGCCTGGGTATGCCAGGCGCCCTGCCGGTCGTAAACGCGAAGGCGATTGAAAGCTCGATCCTGATTGGCCTGGCGCTCAATTGTTCAATCGCGCCATACAGCCGTTTTGCTCGCAAAAATTATTTCTATCCAGATATGCCGAAGAACTTCCAGACTTCGCAATACGACGAACCGATCTGCGTCGATGGGTACTTGGATGTGGAAATCGAAACCGATGAAGGTCCAAAAACCTTCCGCGTCGATATCGAGCGCGTACATATGGAGGAAGACACCGGCAAGTCACTGCACGTGGGTGGTGCGACCGGACGTATTCACGGTGCCGAGTATTCGCTTTTGGATTACAACCGAGCCGGTATCCCGCTCGTTGAAATTGTTACACGCATTGTCCCGGGCACCGGAAAGTACGCACCCGCGGTTGCGCGCGCATACGTCACCGAACTCCGCGACATTCTGCGTTCGCTCGGCGTCAGCGATGTGAAGATGGAACAAGGCTCGCTTCGTTGCGACGCCAACGTTTCACTTGCTCCTATCGGTAGCGGAAAACTCGGAACCCGCAGCGAGACCAAGAACGTCAACTCACTTCGGTCAGTGGAGCGTGCGGTCGCGGGCGAAATTGTTCGCCAGGCAAATCGCCTTGAAGCCGGCGAGCGAATCGTTCAGGAGACCCGTCACTTCTTAGAAGAGAGCGGCGAAACTCGACCAGGCCGTTCGAAAGAGACCGCCGAGGATTATCGTTATTTCCCAGAACCAGATTTGGTTCCAGTCGCACCCGATGCCGCATGGATTGAAGAATTGCGCGCGACCTTGCCGGAGAAGCCATCTACTCGTCGCAAGCGATTGCAAGAGGCCTGGGGTGTTTCGGATAACGAGATGTCATCGATGGTGAACGCCGAATTGCTCGACACGGTCGAAGCCACAATTGCGCTTGGTGCAGACCCTGCTCGCGCGCGTGGTTGGTGGCTGGGTGAAATCTCGCGACTTGCAAACGAGAAAGAAGTGCACCCAACCGAGTTGATCAACGCGGCACAGGTTGCAGAAGTCATCGCGCTTATTTCATCCGGTGAATTGACCGACAAGTTGGCTCGTGGCGTTGTTGAAGGTGTTATCGCCGGCGAGGGATCGCCACGTGATGTGATTGAGAAGCGCGGCCTGAAAGTCGTCTCTGATGATGGGGCGCTGATGACCGCAATCGAGGCTGCTATCGCCGCACAACCAGATACGGCCGAGCGAGTTCGCGGAGGAAACATTCCAGCGGCTGGCGCTTTGATTGGCGCGGTAATGAAATCCACCGGCGGCCAAGCAGACGCGGCAAAGGTACGCGAACTATTGTTGAAGCATCTAGGACAGGGGTAAGCATGAGCTCAAATATGAAACCGCGTTCGTCGCTGGTGACCGATGGATTAGAGCGCGCTCCGGCTCGCGGCATGTTGCGCGCGGTCGGTATGAAGGATGAAGATTTCGCGAAGCCACAGATCGGCATCGCCTCATCATGGAACGAAATCACGCCATGCAACCTCTCACTCGATCGCCTCGCTAAGGCTTCCCGCAAAGGCGTGATTGAAGCGGGCGGCTTCCCGATGCAATTCGGAACCATCTCGGTTTCTGACGGAATTTCAATGGGCCATGAAGGCATGCACTTCTCGTTGGTCTCGCGCGAAGTCATCGCGGATTCGGTTGAAACCGTTATGCAAGCAGAGCGTCTCGACGGAATGGTTACCTTTGCTGGTTGCGATAAGTCACTACCCGGAATGATGATGGCGGCGGCGCGCATCGATGTTGCGAGCGTTTTTGTTTATGCAGGTACAACTCTTGCCGGCCAAGTCGACGGCAAAGACGTCACAATCATCGATGCGTTTGAAGCGGTCGGTGCTTGTGCACGCGGATTAATTTCGCAGGAGAAGGTCGATGAAATTGAACGCGCAATCTGTCCAGGTGAAGGCGCGTGTGGTGGCATGTATACCGCCAACACGATGGCCGCCGTGGGTGAAGCGCTTGGTCTCTCCTTGCCCGGATCAGCATCGCCACCATCGGTCGATCGCCGCCGCGATGATTACGCGGTGAAGGCCGGCGCAGCCGTTGTCGAATTAATTCGACAGGGAATCACGACTCGCGACATTCTGACAAAGAAGGCCTTTGAGAACGCAATCACCGTTGTGATGGCGCTTGGTGGATCGACAAATGCGGTTTTGCACCTGTTGGCAATCGCGAACGAAGCGGAAGTCGAACTCACCTTGGAAGATTTCCATCGCATCGGTTCGAAGGTGCCATTGCTCGGCGATTTGAAGCCGTTCGGTAAGTTCGTCATGACCGATATTGATCGCGTCGGTGGAATCCCGGTTGTTCTTCGTGCGTTGTTGGACGCTGGCTTGCTGCATGGTGATTGCTTAACGGTTACTGGTAAGACAATGGCCGAGAACTTGGCCGATCTCACCCCGTTGGATCCAGATGGCGAAGTCCTGCACAGCATTAAAGATCCGCTCTCACTGGGCGGCGGAATCACCATTCTTGGTGGATCACTTGCACCAGATGGCGCGGTCTGCAAAACAGCTGGAGTCGGCGTCGAGCATTTCGAAGGTCCGGCACGAGTTTTCGAACGCGAACAAGCCGCGATGGAGGCGCTAGAAAACGGCACCATTAAAGCGGGCGATGCAATTGTGATTCGCTACGAAGGTCCAAAGGGCGGACCAGGTATGCGCGAAATGCTGATGATTACCGGTGCTATTAAGGGCGCAGGTTTAGGAAAGTCCACCTTGTTACTGACCGACGGTCGCTTCTCTGGCGGATCGACTGGACTCTGCGTTGGTCACGTCTCACCAGAAGCGGTGGATGGTGGCCCAATCGCATTCGTTCGTGATGGCGACATCATTCGGATCGACACTGTAAAGCGGACCTTGGACTTGTTGGTCGACGAGGCCGAACTCGCCGAACGCCGTAAAAATTTCCAACCAGTGCCTCACAAGTACAAGCGCGGGGTATTAGCCAAGTACAGCAAGGTCGTTGGTTCTGCGTCGCAAGGCGCCGTCACTAGCTGATCCGGTTCTGCCACCGCTCACATAATGAGATGTGCGTCTCAGGGGTTGACTCGCTTATGGAGCCGCGCGAGAATTACCCCATGACATCCGTCGTGGTTATTAGCAAGCGCGCGATCTAGTTCCGACTAGAACGTGCGCTACCCCTCAGTGGAAACTGAGGGGTTTGCTATTTAAGCGAAGGATTTCAAGTTACCGAGTAACCGAGTGATAGAGGGGAGATGAACATGAGTAACGATAAGAAGACGGGGGCGCAAGCGCTCGTGCAAGCGTTAGAAGATTCTGGCGTTGATGTCATGTTCGGCATCCCCGGCGGCGCAATTCTTCCTGCATACGATCCCATTTTTGATTCCAAGATTCGTCACATTCTCGTTCGCCATGAACAAGGTGCTGGACACGCTGCTACTGGATACGCACAAGCGACCGGTCGCGTCGGTGTCTGCATCGCGACATCTGGCCCAGGTGCCACCAACTTGGTGACGCCCCTTGCCGACGCACAGATGGATTCAGTTCCTGTTGTTGCAATCACCGGTCAGGTGGCATCAGGCGCGATTGGTACCGACGCCTTCCAAGAGGCGGATATTCGCGGCATCACCATGCCGGTCACGAAGCACAACTTCTTGGTGACGGATCCTAAAGATATTCCACGCGCGATTGCCGAGGCATTCCACATTGCAAGCACCGGTCGCCCAGGCGCGGTCCTGGTAGATATCGCCAAAGACGCATTGCAAACGATGACGGATTACAACTATCCAAAAAATATTGATTTGGCGGGATACCACCCCATCACCAAGCCGACCGATGGCTCGATTCGCGACGCAGCACGATTAATCGCTGAGTCAAGCGCGCCTGTACTTTACGTCGGCGGTGGTGCTATCAAGGCCGAAGCGCATAAAGAACTTTTGCAGTTGGCTGAACTTACTGGGGCGCCAGTGGTCACAACGTTGATGGCGCTCGGATCCTTCCCTAATAGTCACCCACAACACTTGGGCATGCCCGGCATGCACGGAACCGTTGCCGCGGTAACCGCGCTTCAAAAAGCAGATTTGCTGATTACCTTAGGCGCTCGCTTTGATGACCGAGTAACCGGAAAGTTGTCGTCATTCGCGCCGAACGCAAAGGTTATTCACGCGGATATCGATCCGGCCGAAATTGGAAAGAATCGTCGTGCGGATGTTGCCGTTGTTGGCGATCTGAAACTCAGCATTGCTGCCTTAGTTCCCGCAGTAAAAGACGAGTTCAAAAAGAGTAAGCCAGACCTTGGCGCTTGGTGGAAGCAAGTTAATTCTTGGCGCGAGCGTTTTCCGCTGGCCTATGACTTGCCATCGGACGGAACTATTTCTCCTCAGTACGTCATCGAACGCATCGGAAAAATTTCCGGGCCAGATTCAATCTACGTTGCGGGCGTTGGCCAGCATCAGATGTGGGCTTCACAATTTATTTCTTACGAGAAGCCACGCACCTGGTTGAACTCAGGCGGATTAGGAACGATGGGCTACGCGGTTCCAGCCGCGATGGGCGCAAAAGTTGGCGCGCCAAACACCACCGTATGGGCGATTGATGGCGACGGCTGTTTCCAGATGACAAACCAAGAGTTGGTCACCTGCGCCTTGAACAACATTCCCATCAAGGTCGCGATCATCAACAACGAAAGCCTCGGCATGGTTCGCCAGTGGCAGACCTTGTTCTACAACGAGCGCTATTCCAATACCCAGCTCGAATCCAAGCGCATTCCTGATTTCGCAAAATTGGCGGAAGCGATGGGTTGCGTTGGCTTGTCGTGTGAGAAGCCAGAAGATGTCGATCGCGTTATTCATCAGGCGATGGAAATCAACGATCGCCCAGTCGTAGTGGACTTCAACGTTCATCGCGACGCCATGGTCTGGCCAATGGTTGCTGCTGGAACATCGAACGATGAGATTGTTGTCGCGCGTTCACTCGCGCCTATCTGGGATTCACAGGAGCTGTAGTCATGAGCCAACAACATCCAGATTCCGGCATCGCATCGCGCTCGGCGACCAAGGTACATACGCTCTCGGTTCTTGTAGAGAACAGCCCCGGCGTATTGGCTCGCATCGCTTCGCTCTTCTCCCGTCGTGGTTACAACATTGATTCGCTCGCGGTAGGCCCGACCGAGAATCCGCTGTATTCGCGAATGACAATTGTGATTAACGTTGAAGATCATGCCTTGGAGCAGGTCATCGCCCAGCTCGACAAGTTAATCAACGTCATTTCTATTACCGAACTCGACCCGGTCGCTTCTGTTCAACGCGAACTCTTGTTGGTCAAGGTCACCACAAATGCGACCACTCGCTCGCAGGTCCTCGAGACCGTTCAACTTTTCCGCGCCAAAGTTGTCGACGTGGCACAAGATGCCGTCACCGTCGAGGCGACCGGAAACTCCGAGAAGATCGAGGCGCTGCTTCGAGTTCTCGAGCCATATGGCATCAAAGAATTGGTTCAGTCTGGACTTGTGGCCTTGTCACGCGGATTGAAGCCAGGTTTATCAACGAACACCGACTCGAAAGGCTAGACCTCACATGGCAACCCAGTATCACGATGAAGATGCAGACCTATCGATTATCCAAAGCAAGAAAGTTGCTGTCATTGGATACGGTTCACAAGGCCACGCACACGCGCTCAGCCTGCGCGATAGCGGAGTCGATGTTCGCATCGGTTTAGCCGAAGGTTCAAAGTCGCGTGCAAAGGCAGAGGCAGAAGGACTTCGCGTTCTCTCGGTAGCCGACGCGGTGAAGGAAGCCGACCTCGTCATGTTGTTGGCACCGGATCACGTGCAACGTCACATCTATAACGAGTCAATTAAGCCAAACCTCAAGGCAGGTTCTGCGCTCTTCTTCGGTCACGGATTCAATATCCGTTTCGGTTACATCAAGCCAGAAGCCAATATCGATGTCGCGATGGTCGCGCCTAAGGGTCCAGGACACTTGGTTCGTCGCGAATATTCAGCAGGCCGTGGCGTTCCTGTCCTCGTTGCGGTTGAGCAAGATGCAACCGGTAACGCATGGCCATTGACATTGTCATACGCCAAGGCAATCGGTGGATTGCGCGCTGGCGGAATCTTGACCACTTTCACCGAAGAGTGCGAGACCGACTTGTTCGGTGAGCAAGCGGTTCTCTGCGGCGGCGCATCCCAGTTGGTTCAGTATGGCTTTGAGACATTGGTCGAGGCCGGTTACCAGCCAGAGGTCGCGTACTTCGAGTGCTTGCACGAACTTAAGTTGATCGTCGACCTTATGTACGAAGGTGGAATCGCCAAGCAGCGTTGGTCGGTTTCAGACACCGCTGAATACGGCGATTACATCTCTGGTCCACGCGTTATTGATCCACGCGTGAAGGAGAACATGAAGGCGGTCTTAAGCGATATTCAGAACGGTACCTTTGCAAAGCGCTTCATCGATGACCAAGACGCTGGTGCGCCAGAGTTCAAGTCATTGCGCGCAAAGGGCGAAGCGCACCCGATCGAAAAGGTTGGTCGCGAGCTTCGCAAGATGATGTCATGGGTCCGTGGCAACGCCAAGGATGATTACCAAGAAGGTGTAGCAGCACGTGGCTAATAAGCCGGTTGTTCTAATTGCGGAGGAGCTGAGCCCTGCAACTATGCAGGCGCTCGGCCCCGACTTCGAAGTGCGCCATTGCGATGGCGCTAATCGCGAAGAATTATTGCCCGCGCTTGCAGCAGGCGTAGACGCGGTCTTGATTCGTTCGGCAACCAAGATGGATGCCGAAGCAATTTCTGCCGCGAAGGGTCTCAAGGTTATTGCTCGCGCTGGTGTGGGACTTGATAACGTCGACATTCCTGCCGCAACCGCTGCTGGTGTCATGGTTGTTAACGCACCAACGTCGAACATCGTTTCTGCCGCAGAGCTCGCGATTTCATTACTGCTTGCCTCGGCTCGCTTTATTTCGCCCGCACACGCCGCTCTTCGCAACGGCAAGTGGGCGCGTTCGAAGTACACCGGCGCAGAACTATTTGAGAAGACGCTCGGCATCGTCGGATTTGGCCGCATCGGACAGCTCGTTGCTGCTCGCATGCAAGCCTTTGGAATGAATGTCATTGCCTATGATCCTTATTTGCAGCCAGCTCGCGCCGCGCAGCTCGGCGTGCAGCTCGTAGAGCTCGACGTGCTCTTGAAGAATGCCGACTTCATCACCATTCACTTGCCCAAGACAAAAGAAACCGCAAACTTGATTGGCGTCGATGCGCTCAAGCTCGTAAAGCCGACGGTTCGCATTGTTAACGCCGCTCGTGGTGGAGTCTTGGATGAAGCCGCTCTCTTTGACGCGCTGAAGGAAGGTCGGGTCGCTGGTGCAGGCCTCGATGTGTATGCCACCGAACCATGCACCGATTCACCACTCTTCCAACTCGATAACGTTGTGGCAACGCCGCACCTCGGTGCTTCAACCGACGAGGCGCAAGAACGCGCGGGTATTGCGGTTGCGGTATCTGTTCGCAAGGCGCTGGGTGGCGAACTCGTTCCTGATGCGGTCAACGTAAAGGGCGGAATGATTCACGAAGAGATTCGTCCAAGCTTGCCGTTGGTCGAGAAGATGGCGCAGATTGCGACATCGCTCGCGGGCGAACTCCCGGTCTCGATCGCGCTCCACGTTCGTGGCGACATATCAGGACACGATTCTTCAATTTTGGCGACGAGCGCGCTCAAGGGCGCACTCTTGGCGACCGGAGCCGAGGAAGTTACCTACGTGAACGCACCAGGTTTGGCCGCCGACCGTGGAATTACGTCCACTGTAGATACCAATCCCGAAAGTCCGGAATACCGCAGCATGATTTCGTTGCACGCCGCACTGAGCAATGGCAAGACGGTTGTTGTTGACGGAACCTTGATGGGTATTCGCAAGGTGGAGAAGATCATCGCGATTGATGGTTTTGATCTAGATCTGCCACCCACCGAAAACCTGCTCTTCCTTCGTTATGCCGACAAGCCCGGCATCGTTGGTGCAGCTGGCGGAATCTTGGGCAAGGCTGGATTGAATATTGCTGGCATGCAGGTCGCACGCGCAAATCAAGGGGGCGAAGCGCTGATGGCAATCACCGTGGACTCGGTCGTCTCAGATGCAATCGTTGCGAATGTTCAAAAAGAAACCGGCGCGGAATTTGTTCGCTCGGTAACGCTCGTTAATTAATGTGAAGGTGAATTAATGTCAAAGGTTGTAAAGCTCGCGGTCATTGCTGGCGACGGTATTGGTCCGGAAGTCGTAGGCGAAGGCCTAAAAGTTTTGGAGGCAGTGGCGGCAAAATACGACACCACTTTTGCCAAGACCGAATACGACCTGGGTGCTAAGTATTGGCACCGCACGGGCGAGACCTTGCCTGATTCGGTGCTCGCCGAGCTCGCAACCGCTGATGTTATTTTGCTCGGCGCGGTAGGCGACCCAGGTGTTCCAAGTGGTGTTTTAGAGCGCGGCTTATTACTCAAACTTCGCTTTGCATTCGATCATTACATCAACCTTCGGCCGGCAAAGTTATTCCCTGGCGTGAAGTCGCCATTGGTCAACTCCGACGCGATCGATTTCGTTGTTGTGCGCGAAGGTACAGAAGGCCCATATGTTGGCGCCGGCGGAAGCCTTGCTTACGGAACTCCGGATGAAATCGCGACCGAGGAGAGCCTTAACACTCGACGCGGTGCCGAGCGCGTTATTCGCGATGCCTTTGCTCGTGCCCAGGCTCGTCCTCGTAAGAAGCTCACACTGGTTCATAAGAACAACGTGTTGACTCGTGCGGGTGGATTGTGGACTCGTACTTTTAATGAAGTTGCAAAAGAATTTCCTGAGATCGCGACCGACTATTTACACGTGGACGCGGCATCAATGTTCTTCGTTACCAATCCAGAGCGGTTCGACGTTGTAGTGACCGACAATCTCTTCGGCGATATCTTGACCGATATCGCGGCCGCGATCTGCGGTGGAATTGGCTTGGCTGCATCGGGCAATATCAATCCGACTGGAAAGTTCCCGTCGATGTTCGAACCCGTTCATGGTTCTGCGCCGGATATTGCGGGCAAGGGCCTGGCGGATCCGACCGCGACCATCATGTCGGTGGCGATGCTCCTTTCTCATATCGGTTTGCATGATGCTGCGCGCGAAGTCGAAGCAGCCGTAGCCGCGGATTTGGTTTCACGCGGAGATGCAAAGCGTTCTACCTCCGAAATCGGCGCTGCCATCTTGCAGGCAGTGAAGTAAAGGAAGAGATATGAAAGTAAACCTGCACCCCAACACCACGCCTGCCAGCGATGCGGATCGCACCGCAAAAATTGCAGAAGGCGGATTTGGTAAGTACTACACCGACAATATGGTTGTCGCGGAGTGGAGTCTGGATTCAGGCTGGTCCGATGCAGAGTTAAAGCCTTATGGTCCGTTAACACTCGATCCTGCGACCGCGGTCTTTCATTACGGTCAGGAAATTTTTGAGGGCATGAAGGCGTATAGCCAACCCGACGGTTCAATTTCACTCTTTCGTCCACAGGCAAATGCAGAACGCTTTGCGCGCAGTGCTGCTCGACTTGCACTTCCAGAAATGCCCGTCGATTTCTTTGTGAAGACAGTTGAAGAATTGGTGAAGCAGGATCGCGCCTGGGTCCCGGGCAAAGTGGGGGAGTCGCTCTACCTGCGTCCGTTCATGATTGCCACCGAAGTTGGTTTAGGTGTTCGCCCATCGAATAAGGCGATGTACTTATTAATTGCTACGCCTGCCTCCGCGTACTTCAACGCTGCCAAGGCGGTCACCGTCTGGATCTCAACCGAATACGTGCGCGCCGCGCCTGGCGGAACTGGCGAAGCGAAATGCGGCGGAAACTACGCGGCATCACTCGTGGCGCAACGGCAAGCGGCAGAACAAGGTTGCGACCAGGTTGTGTGGCTAGACGCGAACGAGCGGCGCTGGATTGAAGAAATGGGCGGCATGAATCTTTACTTCATTAAGGGTTCGGGCAAAGACGCCACCGTCGTCACACCAAAGCTGACCGGTACCTTGCTACCCGGAATCACTCGCGATTCCATCCTCTCGGTCGCGGCCGATCTTGGTTATAAGGTCGAAGAATCGATGCTTTCTATCGACGATTGGCGCGATGGCGTCGCGAGCGGCGAGATCACCGAGATATTCGCGTGCGGTACCGCGGCGGTTGTTTCAGCGATTGGCGCAGCAAAGAGCCCGCACGGAACGTGGACGACCGGCGATGGAAATCCCGGACCCATCACGCAACAAATTCGTGAAACCCTGCTCGGTATTCAACATGGAACCATCGCAGATACCCGCGGTTGGAACGTCAAGGTCTGTTAATGCCCACATCCGACGCCTTTCATATTTATGACACCACGCTTCGCGATGGCGCGCAGCAAGAAGGTCTCAACCTTTCGGTGCATGACAAGCTTGCGATTGCGCGTTATCTCGATGAGTTGGGCGTTGGATTTATTGAAGGCGGCTGGCCCGGCGCAAATCCGAAGGACACCGAATTCTTTGAACGCGCTAAAAAGGAATTGCAGTTAAAGAACGCCACCTTTGTGGCCTTTGGCGCAACCCGCCGTCCTAATGTGAAGGCGGCTGATGATGTTCTGTTGCGTGCGCTTGCGGATTCGGGCGCGGCGGCGGTTACCTTGGTTGCGAAGTCACACGACCGTCATGTCGATCTCGCCTTGAAAACAAATCTCGATGAGAACCTCGCGATGATTCGCGACTCCATCACCTTCCTTCGCGAAGGCGGCCAGCGCGTTTTTCTCGACGCAGAACATTTCTTTGACGGTTATCTCTCCAACAAGGCGTATGCGCTCGAAGTAGTTCGCACCGCGGCCGAAGCGGGGGCGGATGTTGTTGCACTGTGCGATACCAACGGCGGAATGTTGCCAGACCAGCTTGCCAATATTGTTCACGACGTCTTGGGCGCATCATCATCTCGCCTCGGCATCCACTGCCACAACGACACCGGTTGCGCGATTGCTAATTCATTGGCCGCGATTGAGGCCGGTGCGACCCACGTTCAGGGAACGCTCAACGGGTATGGCGAACGTACCGGCAACGCCGATCTCGTCAGCATCATCGCGAACTTAGAATTGAAGAAGAAGCAGAAGGTTTTGCCGGAAGGTGCGCTACGCGAAGCGTTCCGTATTTCACACGCGGTCTCGGAAGTCACCAACGTTGCGCCCAGCCCACGCCAACCGTATGTCGGCGTCTCTGCCTTTGCTCACAAAGCAGGTCTTCACGCCAGCGCAATCAAAGTAGATCCAGCGATGTACCAACACGAAGATCCAGCCTCGGTCGGTAACGATATGCGAATGTTGGTCTCGGATATGGCCGGTCGTGCCTCGATTGAATTAAAGTCGCAGGAGCTGGGTGTCGACATCGGCGATGATAAGGAAGTTGTTGGTCGGGTTGTTGCACGCGTTAAGGAGATGGAATCACGCGGATATACCTTCGAAGCCGCGGACGCCTCATTCGAATTATTGTTGCGCGAAGAGATCGACGGCAAGCGCGCGAAGTTCTTCACGATTCTTAATTGGGATACGACCGTTACTCGAGGCGCGGGCGACGCAGTCACTTCTCGTGCGCAAGTCACCATCTCGGCCGGCGGCGAAGTCATTGAAGCCGAAGGTTCAGGTAACGGTCCGGTTAACGCTATTGATCGCGCGTTACGAACTGGCCTTGAAAAGATTTATCCTGAATTGGCCAAGTTAGAGTTGACCGATTACAAGGTACGTATTCTTGAAGGTCGACTCGGAACGGGCGCGATCACCCGCGTACTTGTCGAGACGAGTGACGGAACCCGGGAGTGGACGACGATCGGTGTTCATGAAAACGTGATTGCCGCCTCCGCTATGGCGCTCGAGGATGCAGTCACATATGGATTGTTGCGTCAGGGCCGCATTCCAGAATGACCGACGCCGGCTTGATTGCTCAGTATGAAGAGCACCTCGCCATTGACTGCAATCTGGCAGATAACTCCATTCGCGGATACGTATCTGACCTGCAATCTTTTTTAGCCCACATCGAAAAGTTAAATATCACCGAATTTTCTGAGCTCGAGCTGAAACACGTCCGCTCGTGGCTGGCTAATTTGCAGACAACCGGTGCCGCCCGCGCCACTTTGGCTCGACGTATTGTCTCGATGCGCGCCTTTACGAGCTGGGCTTATCGCAATGGCTGGTTGAGCTCGGATATTGCGGCCTCGCTGGTCGTGCCCAAGCCGCATCGAACCTTGCCGGATGTGCTGAACCAAAAAGATGCGCAGGAAATGATTGACGCTTTGATTGAGCGAAACGCTGATGCGGATTCACCCAAGTCAATTCGCAATCTGGCAATAGTTGAGTTGCTCTACGCCACCGGCGCGCGCGTCTCGGAAATATGCGGGCTCAATATTCGTGATATCGATCAATCTCGCCGCACAATAAAAGTTTTGGGTAAGGGAAATAAGGAACGCGTTGTTCCGCTCGGCGCACCTGCGCTCGCCGCGGTCAATCAATATCTCGACCGATCACGAACCGCTTTTGTGAACGAAGTATCGGGCGATGCCTTGTTCCTTGGATCGCGCGGAAAGCGAATTGATCAACGTACGGTGCGCGAAATTGTTTATCAGGCGACCTCAGAAGTTGGGGTAAAGATGGGACCGCATGGTCTGCGACATTCTGCGGCTACGCACCTATTGGAGGGTGGCGCAGATTTGCGCACCGTGCAAGAGATTTTGGGTCATTCGTCACTGGCAACAACTCAGATTTACACCCACGTCTCGCCGGAGCGATTGAAAAGTGCATATGACCAAGCACATCCCAGGGCATGAGTGCGTGGAGATGAATAGCGCTCTTCGGCAATGCGGTAACTGACGGTCCACTTATTCCAGTCCCGGAATCGATGGCAATCGAATGCGGCCATGCCAAACCCGTGGCCAAACCCAACGCGACGAGCGAGACGGCGACCACCGCCTTCAGGCTGGAGTGAAGGTCAGTTCTCGTTTCACTTTTTCTCGTTTCCATGCCGCCACTCTTCCTTCCACGGCTATGGCTGCGGCTTCCAGGCGGGGAAGCTGGGGAAAAAGCACCCCTGTGCATCACATAGGATTAGCCCCAGCACAACAGAGTTCCACTTTCTCCAGACGGCCATTTCGGCCCATGGCAAGAATTGGAGTTGTGACTTCACGCGCTTAACTGAGTACCACTTTTGGTGATCTACCCAGTAACCATTTCGGTCCGCGGATCGTCGCAAGACGGTAACGGTCGGTGATTAAGCGCTAGGGATTCAACAAATCGTTGGATCGTCAACCGAGTGCGTCGTTCGTGCCTGCACGAAAACGCAATGAAGGAGTATGCCGTTATGGCAGTTGTAACAATGCGAGAACTCCTCGACAGCGGAGTCCACTTCGGACACCAGACTCGTCGATGGAATCCAAAGATGAAGCGCTACATTTTTGCCGAGCGCAATGGCATCTACATCATCGATATCCAACAATCACTCGCGCTGATTGATAGCGCTTACGAGTTCGTCAAGGACACAGTCGCCAAGGGCGGACACATCCTTTTCGTTGGAACAAAGAAGCAAGCACACGAGCCAATCAAGGCGATGTCTGCTCGCGTAGGAATGCCATACGTCACCGAGCGCTGGTTGGGCGGAATGCTCACCAACTTCCCAACCGTCTACAAGCGCATTCAGCGTTTGAAGGAGTTGGAAGCTCTTGAGAGCACCAACGACCAAGTTTTGACCAAGAAGGAGCTCTTGGTTCTTCGCCGCGAGCGCGAGAAGCTGACCAAGAACCTCGAAGGTATTCGCAACATGACCAAGTTGCCTTCAGCAATTTGGGTAGTCGACACCAAGAAGGAGCACCTTGCTGTTGCAGAAGCACACAAGCTTGGTATTCCAGTCGTCGCTATCTTGGATACAAACTGTGATCCAGATGAAGTCGATTACAAGATTCCTGGCAACGACGATGCAATTCGTTCGATTGCACTCTTGACCCGCGTCATCGCGGATGCGGCAACCGCTGGCTTGCAGGCACGTTCTGCTACCGCGGCAGCTGCAGCACAAAATTCAGATGCACCTGCAGCAAAGGCGGAAGCGGTCATGGCAGATGTTGCTAATGACATGCTCGCAGCAGCAGGCGAAGCTCCAGCAGCGGTCGAAGGGGAGAACAAGTAAGTGGCGGCATATACAGCTGACGATGTAAAGCGTTTGCGCGAGGCAACTGCCGCTGGCATGTTGGATTGCAAGAAGGCGCTCGACGAAGCCGAAGGTAACTTCGACAAGGCGGTCGAAATCATTCGCGTTAAGGGACTCAAGGGAGTTACCAAGCGCGAGGGTCGCACCACCTCAAATGGTTTGGTCATTGCAGAAGCCGAAGGCAACTTGGGCGTCATGATCGAACTCAACTGTGAGACCGACTTCGTTGCGAAGGGCGATCGTTTCCAGGAGTTGGCGGCCGATCTTTTGGCACAGCTCAAGGCGACCAAGATTGCTGAATTGCCAGCGTTCTTGGAGTCCAAGCTCTCCAATGGAAAGTCTGTTCAGGAATTGATCGACGAGGGCAACGCGACGTTGGGCGAGAAGATTGAACTTCGCCGCATCGCAGTTCTCGATGGATCACCAGTTGCGCTCTACTTGCACCGCACCAGCCCTGACTTGCCACCGCAGGTTGGCGTCTTGGTTCAGCTCGCATCTGCTGCCGCAGAAGCCGGCAAGGACATTGCGCAACACATCGCCGCATTCGCACCTCAATTTGTTCGCCGCGAGGATATTCCAGCAGAGAGCATTGAGAACGAGCGTCGTATCGCCGAAGAGACCGCCCGCGCTGAAGGTAAGCCAGAAGCCTCGATTTCAAAGATCGTCGAAGGTCGCGTGACCGGATACGTCAAGGAAATCAGCTTGTTGGAGCAGGCCTTCGCGAAGGATGCCAAGAAGACAGTCCAGCAAATCGTGGACGAAGCAAAGACAGCCGTGTCGGCGTTTCACCGTTTCCGAGTTGGACAGTAATCTCTTCCTCAGTACAAGCAACGACTAGTTAAGGAGCACTCGCTATGGCCCGTCAAGGTTATAAGAGAGTGCTCCTTAAACTTTCTGGCGAAGTTTTTGGTGGCGCGGCCGGCATCGGTGTTGACCCCGATGTGGTCCACGATATCGCGGCACAAATCGCCGATGTAGTTCGGGCCGGCACCGAAGTCGGAATTGTGGTCGGCGGCGGTAACTACTTTCGCGGCGCAGAATTGCAACAACGCGGTATGGACCGCGCTCGCGCCGACTATATGGGCATGCTGGGCACCGTCATGAACTGCTTAGCGCTACAAGATTTTCTAGAAAAAGAAGGTATCGATACCCGCGTGCAGACCGCCATCACGATGGGTCAGGTCGCAGAGCCTTACATTCCTCGTCGCGCGATTCGCCACTTAGAAAAGGGCCGGGTAGTTATTTTTGGCGCCGGTGCAGGCATGCCGTTCTTCACTACCGACACCGTTGCTGCACAACGCGCCCTTGAAGTTGGCGCCAAGGCGCTGCTTCTCGCGAAGAGTGGAGTCGATGGTGTCTATTCCGCGGACCCACGTAAAGATTCATCCGCGACCAAATACGACACAATTTCCTATGACGAAGTTATTTCCAAGTCGCTCGCCGTGGCGGATGCGGCTGCCTTCTCGCTCTGTCGCGAAAATGGATTGCCGATCGTGGTCTTTGACCTGAAGGACAAGGGAAATATCGGTCGCGCGGTTCGCGGCGAATCCATCGGAACGCTCGTTTCCTAATTTCATTATTCGATAACCACTAGATATCAGAATTCGGAGAATCACATGTCTGACTTAGCAACCACATTAAGCGAAGCCGGCGCCAAGATGAACAAGGCGGTAGAAGTCGCTAAGGAAGACTTTGGTTCAATTCGAAGTGGTCGCGCACATCCATCCATGTTCGCAAAGATCATGGTCGAGTACTACGGGACATACACTCCGCTTTCACAGCTTGCGACGGTCCAAGTGCCAGAGCCACGCATGGCGACGGTCAGCCCATTCGATAAGAGCGCGATGGCGCTGATTGAAAAAGCGATTCGCGAGTCGGACCTGGGCGTTAATCCAGCCACCGATGGCGCGATCATTCGCGTGAATTTCCCACAACTGACCGAGGAACGCCGCAAGGATTACATCAAGGTGGCTCGCACCAAGGCCGAAGATTCTCGAATCGCAATCCGCAACATCCGCCGCACCGCAAAGGAAGCGATGGAGAAGATGGAGAAGGATGGCGAGGTCGGCAAGGACGATGTAGCGCGCGGTGAAAAAGATCTAGAGAAATTGACCTCGGATCACGTCGCAAAAATTGACGAGCTCTTGAAGCATAAGGAAGCCGAGCTGCTCGAAGTTTAATTCGAGAACTCCCCACTCATGGATGACCTGCATTCGCTCAACGAAGCGATAAACGAACGAGCCGGCCGCAAGCTGCTGCCCTCGATTGCGGTCTCCATTGCAATTTTCGCCCTGGTGTTCGTCACCATTACATACGCCCCGATTCTCTTCGGAGTTTTGGTCTGGGCGGCAATCATGCTGGCGATGCGCGAGTTGGTTCGCGCTTATAACGCGGGCGGGATTGCTCTTCCCGAGCGCATGCTCCAACTGGCTGGAACCGGCGTGGTTGTCGCGGCTTGGTACGGAAAAGTTTCGGGCCTGGCGGTAGCTATTGCAATCGCAATTCCTAATGTTTTGGTCTACATGTTGCTTCGCAATCCAAAAGATTTCGTGCGACGTTCCACCTCGGCTGCCTTCGCGATTTTCTACCTGGCATTCCTCGGCGGCTTTATTATTTTGCTCGCGCATCATGACGATGGCGGAGCGAGAATTCTGGCGCTGGTTGTTTTGGTTGCATGCAACGACACCTTCGCTTATTTCTCCGGCGTCTTGTTCGGCAAGCATCCGATGGCGCCAGCGATTAGCCCCAAGAAGACGTGGGAAGGATTCGCGGGTTCGATCGTTGCGACCACGATCGGCTCATCCTTGGTTTTCTCCTTTGCCATGCACAAGGATTGGTGGCTCGGCGCGATTGTTGGAGTTGTCGCGGTTATCACCGGTACCTGTGGCGACTTGATTGAGTCCGCGGTTAAGCGTGACTTGGCAATCAAGGACATGGGCTCACTTCTCCCAGGACACGGCGGCATCCTGGATCGGATTGATTCAGTGTTATTTACTGGTCCCGCGGTCTGGTTCGCGCTCGAAATCATTAAGCACTTTAAATTATGAGCACCAACTCAGATTTGCCGGAAATTAAATTAGTTTTCGATGAGCCCAAGCAAAAGGTGAAGCCCCCGAAGCATTTTGCCGACCTCTCACCAGAGGAGCGCAAGGCCAAAGCTGTTGAAATTGGCGTACCCGCATTCCGCGCCAATCAAATGGCGGTTCACTTTTTTACGCACTACAACGACGATCCGGAATCATGGACCGATATCCCGAAGGAGCTGCGCGAGAAATTAGCGGCGGAGTTCATGCCCAAGTTGATTACCTTGGTCCGTTCGGTTGTCGCCGATGGCGGTAAAACTCGAAAAGATTTATGGCGACTCCATGACGGTGTCTTGGTCGAGAGCGTTTTGATGCGTTACACCGATCGCACAACGGTCTGTATCTCATCGCAAGCCGGATGCGGAATGAATTGCCCATTTTGCGCTACCGGTCAAGGCGGCCTAACTCGAAATCTGACTGCTGGTGAAATCACCGCACAAGTCGTTGCTGCTGCGCGCGCGTGCGCCGAAGGCGAACTTCCTGGTGGACCAACTCGACTCTCCAACATCGTATTCATGGGCATGGGCGAGCCGATGGCGAACTACAACTCGGTGATGCGCTCCGTCCGGAACATCACCGCACCGCAACCAGATGGATTGGGAATCAGCGCGCGTTCTGTAACTGTCTCGACGGTTGGCCTGGTCAACGGCATCGAGAAATTGATGGAAGAAGGAATTCCAGTGACGCTGGCGGTTTCGCTGCATACTCCAGATGACGAATTGCGTGACACGTTGGTGCCGATTAATTCACGCTTTAAAGTCAAAGAAGTTTTGATGGCTGCCGATAAATATGCCGAAAAAACCGGTCGCCGTTATTCCATCGAGTACGCGCTGATTCGCGACATTAACGATCAAGCCTGGCGTTCTGATCTTCTTGGTCGCTTGCTCAAGAACCGGAACGCGCACGTAAATCTCATTCCGCTCAATCCGACTCCTGGTTCAAAGTGGACAGCGTCGCGACCACAGGATGAAGCCGAGTTTGTTCGAATTCTCGAAACGTATGGCGTACCCGTCACGGTACGCGATACCCGAGGTCGCGATATCGACGGCGCATGTGGTCAATTGGCCGCCGCCGAGATAACCTCTGAGGCATGAAATCACTCTCCAACTTCATTAACGGCAAGGCCCAACCCGCACTTAGCGGAGTGACATCAGAGGTCATCAATCCTGCGACCGGTCAGGCGTATACGACCGCGCCCGTCTCTGGTGCAGCGGACGTCGATGCGGCAATGAAGGCGGCCGCGAGTGCATTTGAAGATTGGCGCGATTCGACTCCATCTGAACGCCAGCGCGCTCTTCTCAAAATTGCCGATGCGTTCGAGGCGAGAGCGGATGAACTTGTTGCGGTTGAGGTGGAGAACACTGGCAAGCCGGTTTCGCTCACGACTTCTGAAGAAGCGCCCCCCATGATTGATCAGATTCGTTTTTTTGCGGGCGCTGCTCGTAACCTCGAAGGTAAATCCGCGGGGGAGTACATGCGCGGAATGACCTCGTTTATTCGTCGCGAACCAATCGGCGTCTGCGCACAAGTAACACCATGGAACTATCCGATGATGATGGCCGTGTGGAAGTGGGCACCAGCGATTGCCGCAGGAAACACCGTTGTTCTTAAGCCGAGTGACACCACGCCCGCATCAACCGTATTAATGGCCGAGATCATGGCCGAATTTCTTCCTGCCGGAGTATTCAATGTCGTGACCGGAGATCGCGAGACGGGTCGTGCACTTGTCGAACACGACACACCTGCAATGGTGTCTATTACGGGTTCGGTGCGGGCAGGAATCGAAGTCGCGAAATCAGCGGCAAGCGATGTGAAGCGCGTTCATCTCGAACTCGGCGGTAAGGCGCCGGTCGCTGTCTTTGCGGATGCGGATCTTGCCGCGGCCGCCGAAGCAATCGCGATTGCCGGATATTTCAACGCTGGTCAGGACTGCACAGCGGCCACCCGCGTGATGGTGGAAGAGAGCGCCTACGATGATTTCGTCGCGTTGCTCGCCGCACAAGCCCGCGACAATATTAAAACCGGCGGACCTACCGAGGATGTGCTGTACGGATCGGTCAACAACGCGAATCAGCTTGCGCGCGTCAAGGGACTCGTCGAGCGCACGCCATCCCACGCAAACGTTGTTGCGGGTGGTTCGGTGGTTGACCGTGCTGGCTACTACTTTGCGCCGACCGTCATCGCAGGATTGCGTCAAGACGACGAGATGATTCAAAACGAAATATTTGGACCAGTAATTACCGTTCAGAAATTTAAAGATGAAGCCGAGGCAATCCGCTTAGCCAATGGCGTCAGCTATGGCTTGGCGTCGAGCGTCTGGACCTCGAACCACGGTCGCGCAATGCGCCTGGCTAAAGCTTTTGATTTTGGCTGCGTCTGGATTAACACCCACATTCCATTGGTTGCAGAAATGCCGCACGGTGGCTTTAAGCACTCGGGATATGGCAAAGATTTGTCTGGCTATGGATTCGAGGATTACACCCGCATCAAGCACGTCATGACGAATTTGAACGCGTAAGGTTCTCGCATGGCAAACCTTGGCAACATGTATGGCCCGAGCTTTACCTTTTTAGGAATTCCGCAATGCGACTTGGATGATCCCACCTCTTTTGCGGAGGCTGATGTTGTCATCGTGGGTGCACCAATTGATTCGGGCACATCGCATCGCTCCGGTGCAAAAATGGGTCCACAAGCGATTCGCATGGGCGATTATTTGCCGCACGATGCCGAGCGCCCGCATATGTCAATGCGCGTTGACGCCCTCAAAGAATTGAAAATTTTCGACGCCGGCGATTTGTTAATGCCGGGTGGTGACCTGACACATTCGTTGAAGGTGTTAGAAGACGCCACTGAGAAAATTTCACGCGCCGGTGCAATAGCCGTTGTGTTGGGCGGCGATCACTCAATCGCCTCGGCGGACGTCGCTGGAATTGCGAAGCATCGTGGCATGGGACGAATCTCGATGATTCACTTTGACGCTCACGCCGACACCGGCGACTCGCAATTTGGCGCACTCGTCGGCCACGGAACTCCAATGCGCCGATTGATCGACAGCGGAGCGGTTCGTGGCGATCGATTCTTACAGCTGGGACTCCGTGGTTATTGGCCGGACGACGCGACCCTTAAGTGGATGCGCGATCAAGGGATGCGATCGTACGAAATGACTGAGATTCATCATCGCGGAATGACCGCGGTTCTGGACGAGTCATTTGAAACGCTGACCAACGAGTGCGATGGCGTATTTCTTTCGGTCGATATCGATGTCGTTGATCCCGGCATGGCACCAGGGACCGGAACCCCCGAGCCAGGTGGCATGACTAGCCGTGAATTACTCGAGGCGGTCCGTCGAATTTGCTTAGAGTTGCCGATTGTCGGAATCGACATTGTTGAAGTCGCGCCACCGTACGACAGCGCGGATATAACTGCGATATTAGCCAATCGAGTTGTACTCGAAGCGCTCAGCGCCATTACATTGCGCAAAAAGGGCGGTACATACTCAGCCGTGCGCAATCTGCTCGACCGTTAATAGTTTGTGAGTCGGCGGCGACTCTAACTATCTGAGAAGATAGGGGAATGTCCGTCCCCTCCTCACCGCGCGAGCTGATCATTCTTGGCTCCACCGGTTCGATTGGAGTTCAGGCTCTCGAAATTGTGGCGGAGAATCCCCACCTATTTTCGGTGATCGGCCTCTCGGCTGGCTCCAAAAATTTGGCGCTACTTTTTGAGCAGGCAAGGCGCTTCAACGTTTTGTACGTCGCCACAACCGCATCGGCGGATGAAGCAGCCAAATTTTCGACCGGATTCGGCGGCACGGTAATTACTGGCCCACACGCATCCACCGAATTGGCGTCACATCCGTGTTCAATTGTGTTGAATGGAATTACCGGTTCGATCGGTCTTGCTCCGACACTGTCGGCGTTATCCGCGGGTAACCGAGTGGCGCTAGCAAATAAAGAGTCATTGGTTGCCGGCGGCGATCTGGTGATGAAATATGGTCGCGATCGTCTGATCCCGGTCGACTCCGAACACTCTGCGCTCTACCAATGTTTTCTCGGAGGTAAGGCGGACGAAATCTCAAAGGTGATTCTGACCGCCAGCGGGGGACCGTTTAGAGAGCGAAGTGACTTGTCGCAAGTGACCGTCAAAGAAGCGCTTGCACATCCAACATGGGCGATGGGACCAGTAGTCACTATCAATTCGGCGACTCTTATGAACAAGGGCTTGGAAATTATCGAGGCGCATTACCTTTTCGATATTCCGTATTCTCGAATTGATGCGGTGATTCACCCCCAATCCGTGGTGCATTCGATGGTCGAGTTTGTCGATGGCTCCACCTTGGCGCAGGCATCACCGCCAAATATGAAGGGGCCAATCTCTTACGCGATCGCCGAAGGCCACCGAGTGAAGAGTGCGACGAAGCCTATTGATTGGACACAGTCCCATCAGTGGACCTTCTCTCCTATTAACGAATCGCAATTTCCTTCGGTTGCGCTCGCCCGACACTGCGGTGAAATCGGCGGGGGAGCGACCACGATTTATAACGCCGCCAATGAAATTGCGGTGGATGCCTTCATCAACGGCGCGATTGCCTTCACGTCGATCGTTAAAGTCGTCGAGGCGACGGTTAATCAGCTAGCCTCGGGGCAGCTTTCGCTTCGGGATATCGCGGATGTCAGTGCGCTCGAGCATGATGCTCGACTGAACGCCGAACGGCACGTTTCTGAGATGCGGAGTTAAGTTCATGATGGGATTTATCGGAATACTCGCTTTTATCGTCGCGCTGCTCTTTTCCGTGATGGTGCACGAAGCGGGTCACTTCCTCACCGCCAAGGGTTATGGCATGAAGGTGACCGAGTTCTTTCTTGGCTTTGGAAAGCGATTGTGGTCTTTTCGACGGGGCGAGACAGAATTTGGAATCAAAGCAATTCCCGCCGGTGGATACTGTCGAATCGTCGGAATGAGCATCCACGAGGAGCTCACGCCCGACGAGCAACCTCGCGCATTCTTTACCGCGTCGGCGCCAAAGCGACTGGTCGTATTGGGCGCTGGATCCTTTCTACATTTCGTTCTTGGATATCTCTTCCTTTTTATTCTGCTCGCGGGCGTTGGCGTCTCCACGCTGACCTCAACCATTGACACCGTTGAACCGTGCCTCACGTCATCGCCGTGCACGACAGCTGATGCACCGTCGCCCGCAAAAGCTGCCGGTCTTCTCGCTGGCGATACCGTCAAGTCGATCAACGGCGTAGCAGTCACGGATTGGATGAAAGCGGTCACCACGATTCGCGCCTCCGCGAATAAAGAATTGACCTTGGTCGTCAATCGCGCTGGCTCAGATCTGACCGTCAACGTCACGCCCGCGCCGCATCAAGTCAACGGCAAAACCCAAGGGATGATCGGCGTCATTAACAAGGTTGGCCTCAAGCGCCAATCGTTCATTACATCGGTTAAGGGTTCGGGTACTTTAACCAAGCAACTTTTCACAAGCAGTATCTCTTCGCTTATTTCTCTGCCCACCAAAATTGTTCCTCTCTTCAAGCAAACCTTCTTGCATCAAAAGCGCGACCCGCAAGGCCTTGTGGGAGTTGTCGGCGTCGCTCGAGTTTCGGCGCAGACCGCTAGTGCGAAAAATGTAGGAGCCGGTGAGAAGGTCGGCAATTTCTTACTCATCATCGCGAGCCTCAACATTTTTGTTGGAATCTTTAATCTCTTGCCGCTGCTCCCGCTCGACGGTGGACATATGGCGATCGCGATCGTCGATGGAATTCGTCGGACCTGGGCGCGCCAGCGAAAGAAGCCGGTGCCTGCCCCGTTTGATGTGGAGCGACTCACACCCATCACCATTGCCGTCTTCGCATTTTTAGCTGCGCTGTCGCTGCTCTTGCTCGCGGCGGATATTTTCAACCCCGTCCAGCTCAATATGTAGCCTCGCGGTAGGATTTCGACATGGTCAACCTCGGAATGCCAGCCGCTCCACTCCCAACGCTCGCGCCTCGTCGTAAGAGCAAGCAACTCAAGGTCGGTAACGTCCTTGTTGGTGGTGATGCGCCCGTCAGCGTTCAGTCAATGTGCACGACCCTGACCGCGGATGTGAATTCCACTCTTCAACAAATCGCCGAACTCACCGCATCTGGATGTCAGATTGTTCGTGTAGCTGTACCCAGCCAGGATGATGCCGATGCGCTCTCGCAGATCGCGAAAAAGTCACAGATTCCGGTAATCGCAGATATTCATTTTCAACCTAAATATATTTTCGCCGCGATTGATGCCGGATGCGCCGCGGTTCGCGTCAACCCGGGCAATATCAAGCAATTTGATGACAAGGTAAAAGAGGTAGCGAAGGCCGCTGGAGATGCGGGTATTCCCATTCGGATCGGCGTCAACGCTGGCTCACTAGATCCACGCCTGCTCGCCAAGTATGGAAAGGCGACTCCAGAAGCGCTGGCTGAATCTGCACTCTGGGAAGCCTCGCTCTTTGAAGAGCACGGCTTCACCGATATCAAAATTTCAGTTAAGCACCACGACCCAGTCACCATGGTTCAGGCTTACCGAATCTTGGCCGCCAAGTGTGAATATCCACTACACCTGGGCGTTACCGAGGCCGGTCCGTTCTTCCAAGGAACCATTAAGTCAGCGACCGCCTTTGGAATTCTTTTGGCTGAAGGAATTGGCGACACTATTCGTGTCTCTCTTTCCGCGCCGCCGGTAGAAGAAGTAAAGGTCGGCATATCAATTCTTGAGTCGCTCAATTTGCGTCAGCGTAAGTTGGAAATCGTTTCCTGTCCTTCATGCGGTCGTGCACAAGTCGACGTTTACACCTTGGCCGAGAAGGTCCAAGCTGGTTTGCAAGGTATGACCGTTCCACTTCGCGTTGCTGTCATGGGCTGCGTCGTGAATGGTCCCGGTGAAGCTCGCGAAGCGGACCTCGGCGTCGCATCCGGCAATGGCAAGGGACAGATTTTTGTTAAGGGTGAAGTCATCAAGACCGTACCTGAGAGCCAAATCGTGGAGACGTTGATTGAAGAAGCGATGCGATTGGCGGATGAAATGGAAGCGGCTGGCGCATCATCAGGCTCGCCAACAGTCACAACCGCTTAATTTTTCTCCTTCGTTCACCGCTGCGGGTAAGGTTCTCGCATGCTTCGTATGTCCACGCTTTTATTGCGCACGCTTCGCGACGATCCAGCCGATGCTGAGGTAGCTAGCCACCGACTATTGGTTCGCGCGGGATACGTTCGTCGTATCGCAGCCGGTATTTATTCGTGGCTTCCGCTCGGTTACATCACGCTCCGCAATATCGAGCGCATCATTCGCGAAGAGATGGATAGCGCCGGTTTTCAGGAAGTTCATTTCCCCGCCTTGCTGCCGCGTGAACCATACGAACAGACAAACCGTTGGAACGAATACGGTGCGGATCTCTTCCGCCTACAAGACCGTAAAGGTAATGACTATCTATTGGGTCCGACCCACGAAGAAATGTTTACCTTGATGGTGAAGGGCGAATACTCGTCCTATAAAGATTTGCCGCTCTCTATCTATCAAATTCAAACGAAGTTCCGAGACGAAACTCGACCACGGTCCGGAATTATCCGCGGACGTGAATTCGTCATGAAGGATTCGTATTCGTTCGACCTCGATGATGAAGGCCTTGCGGTCTCGTATGAGAAGCACCGGAACGCTTATGTAAAGACATTTGATCGCTTAGGGATGAAGTACAACATCGTCTCCGCGGTTTCGGGCGCGATGGGTGGCTCTCGTTCTGAAGAATTTTTGGCGCCGTGCCCTACCGGTGAAGATACATACGTGCTCTGTGAGAAGTGTGGCTACGCGGCAAATGTCGAAGCGATGGTGACGAAGGTTGAGATTCAGATTGAATCCAACCCACCGGCGATGGAGGTCTTTGATTCGCCAAATACTCCGACCATCGATTCGCTCGTTGAATTATTGAACTCCACCTTTGGCCCGGGCCATAGTGGCGGCGACACCTTGAAGAACGTCTTATGTCTTGCTGACGGCGAGACAATTTCGGTACTCGTGCCAGGCGATAGAGAAGTCGACTTGAAGCGCTTGCAGGCAAACTTGCCGGGAGTTCAGGAGCTACGCCTCTTTGAAGATGCAGATTTTGCGAAGCATCCAGGATTGGTCAAGGGATACATCGGACCACAAGATGCAAAGAAATTTGGCATCACGGTCTACGCGGATCCACGTGTTGCGGTCGGCACGCACTGGATCACCGGAGCGAACGCGAAGGACAAGCACGTTCGATTTGTGACCCATGGTCGCGATTTCACCGTGGAAAAGTTTGTTGAAGCAGCCGAGGTCCGCGCTGGAGATTTGTGTCCAGAATGCCAATCGCCCGTCATCATCGATCGCGCCATCGAAATCGGTCACATCTTCCAGCTTGGACGTAAATACGCGGAAGCGCTTGACCTGACTGTTCTGGATAAAGACGGAAAGTCTCGTGTGGTAACAATGGGCTCGTACGGAATTGGTGTTTCCCGCGCGGTCGCTGCGATTGCGGAGCAAACCTATGACGACTTTGGTCTGAATTGGCCGCGCGAGGTTGCGCCAGCGGATATCCATATTGTCGCTACCGGCAAAGACGATGAACCATTCAACGTTGCCGAGAAGTTTGCCGCGGATATTGAGAAGGCGGGTCTTCGCGTCATGTTGGACGATCGCCGCGATGCAAGCCCGGGCGTGAAGTTCAAGGATGCCGAATTGATTGGTATTCCATTCATTATGGTGGTTGGAAAGGGTCTCACCGACGGCAAGATTGAATTCCGCACCCGTCGGAGTGGTGAAAAAATTGAACTTCCGGTCGATTCAGCCCTGCAGACCGTTATAACAACTATCAGTAATTCGTAGTCGAACGCTAAAAGTAGAACCCGATCGTGTCCGTTGCAACCGCGATATTTCTAGCCTTTGCCGCGGCCTTCGCTGGTTTTGTTGACGCGATAGCCGGCGGCGGGGGATTGATTCAGCTGCCAGCTTTATTGATTGGAATTTCCAACAAGCCGTTGCCGATGATTCTCGGTACAAACAAGGTGCCATCCATATTCGGTACCTCGTCGTCGGCGATTGCATACTTTCGAAGAGTGCGGCCAGACCTACACGCCACCTTGTTCATGGCCATCCCAGCATTTATCGGCTCAGTAAGTGGCGCACGGTTGGCGGCGAGCGTGCCGAAGAGTTATTTCCAGCCAGTCATCGTTCTGCTACTTGTTTCAGTCGCGATCTACACCTGGAAAAAACCCCAACTGGGAATGCACGAGAACCTTCGATTTACGAATAAGGTCCGTAACGTACTACTCGCAGGATGCGGATTAGCTATCGGCTTCTACGATGGAATTTTCGGTCCCGGTACCGGCACATTTCTCGTCTTTATTTTGGTCGGCCTGATTGGGTATCACTTCCTGAAGGCCTCGGCCACCGCGAAGCTCGTCAACATCAGTACCAATTTCGGCGCCATCATTTCATTCCAAATGACCGGACACATCTGGTGGCGGCTCGGCTTGTTGTTGGCCTTCGCCAACGTCGCCGGCGCAACCGTCGGAGCCCGACTAGCAATTCGTGGCGGCTCACCATTGGTCCGGAAAGCATTCCTCATCATCACGACAATTCTCATCGCCAAGGTGGGGTATGATTGGATCACAATTGAATAGAGAGTAGGACCTATGTCTGTTACCGATGACATCACCGCCGCTATCAAGCCCGCAATCGAGGCGACCGGCAATTTTCTAGAAGAAATCACTATTACACCCGCGGGTAAGCGCCGCATGCTCACCGTCGTTGTGGATGGCGAGAGCCACCTCAATTTGGATCAAGTCACGGTCATCACCAAAGAAATTTCGGAGATTGTTGAAAATCTTCCAACCCTGGGCGAACTTCCCTTCACGCTCGAAGTGACCTCGCCAGGAATTGATCGACCACTCACTCTGCCCCGCCACTGGCGCAAAAATGTCGGCCGCTTGGTCAAAGTGACTCTGAACGATGGCACGGTTGTCGAAGGGCGAATCACAAGCGCAACCGAAGCATCCTCGACTATTGATACCAAAAAGGGCGAGCAAACAATTGGATACGGCGATGTGAAGAAGGCCGTGCTCGAAATTGAATTTAAATCCATCAACTCCGAGAGCGACGACGAATAAATGGGCGTCGATGTTGATGCGCTAATTGAGCTGACGACCACTCGGCAGATTCCGCTGGAGAAAATGATTAGCGCGATTGAGAACTCGGTCACCGAGGCGTACCGCGAACTTCCAGAAGCGAAGCCGCAGGGACGTGCGGTGTTGAACCGTGATACCGGCGATATCTCAATTCATGTTCCGATTTTTGACGACGAGGGCATCTATAAAGAGACGATTGTCGATGAGCCAGAAGGCTTCGACGAATTGGTTACCCGCATTACTCGCAAAGAGATCAAGGGCAGAATGCGCGCCGCGAAGGATGCCGAAGTCGTCAATGAATTTTCGGCCAATGTCGGTGAGATTATCTCTGGCGTCATCCAACAGGGTCGTGATGCGTCGATGGTGTACGTCGATCTCGGCCGGGTCGAAGGAAAAATTCCGCCACAGGAGCAAGTCGCGACCGAAACATATAAGCACGGCCAACGGATCAAATGTTTTGTCGTCGAAGTGAAGCAAGGACTCAAGGGTCCAGAAGTATTGCTCTCGCGCACCCACCCGTTGCTCGTCAAAGGTCTTTTCGCGCTCGAAGTTCCAGAATTAAACGACAACATCGTCGAGATAGTTGGCGTATCTCGTGAAGCTGGCCAACGCAGCAAGGTGTCGGTTCGTTCGCATCGAGCCGGCGTCAGCGCAAAGGGCGCCTTGATTGGTCCGGGTGGCGCGCGTTCGAAGGCCGTGACCGATGAACTCAACGGCGAAAAAATCGACATCGTGGATTACTCGCAAGATCCAGCTGTGTATGTAGCGAACGCTCTCGCGCCAGCGCGCGTTTCAAGCTGTGAGGTCGTGGATCTCGAAACCAAATCGGCGAAGGTCGTTGTTCCGGACTTCCAGCTCTCCTTGGCGATTGGTAAAGACGGTCAGAACGCGAGATTGGCCGCGCGATTGACCGGCTGGCGCATCGATATCCATCCAGATAATCCGGTGGAGCGCATCGTGAAGCCCAAGCCGGTATCCGATGAGTCGGCCGAGGCGCCACAGGGGGATATGGGAGATTCGCCCGCATAAATCGGTCGGCCTGGGCCTCGATTAACGGTGCGTAACCAGCTCGCGATAAGGTTTGCCGTGGTGGTTCCAATAAGAAGTTGCATCGCCTGTAGAAAGCGAAGCGATTGGAGCGAACTCCTTCGGGTAGTTCTCGTAGGGAATC
>DAIPLA010000047.1:4816-9741 GCA_036769465.1 Candidatus Nanopelagicaceae bacterium | reverse complement strand
ATGCAAGAGATTCCGCACTTTGTTGATCTCGCACAAACCAAAAAAGTAGCGATTGTTGGCGTCGATGTAGAAGAGCCCAATATGGCATCGGGCCGCAAATTCATTCTCTCGCATGGAATGACCTGGCCGATTCTCTTTGACCCAGATGGCCGTACGAAGTCGCTGTATGGAATCGGCGTTCCGGTCACGTGGTTCATCAACGCGCAAGGCGTTGTCACATATCGTCAGGTTGGCACAATTACCTCGGATGCGATTCTCTTCAATGAAGTGAAGAAGTACTTGGGTATTTCGCTCTGATGAGCAGACATGTTGTAGACGGGATCCTCGCGATTGCGTTGGTCTCATCATTCATCCGCGGCTATCGCGCGGGATTTCTCGCTTCAATCTTCTCCGCGATTGGCTTTGTCGGCGGCGGATTACTCGGCCTTTATATAGCTCTGCATATCGTGAAAAATTGGGGCGGAGTCGTCGGCCACTTCTTTCTGATCATCGCGATTGTCTCGATTGGATCAGCATTCGGTGAACGCATCCTGAAGGGTTTCGCAAGGTTCTTTCACGGCAAAATACTCTTCGGACCCTTTAAGTGGCTGGACTCGTTGCTCGGCGCTGCCTTTTCGATTATCCGGACCGCAATCTTGGTGTACATCCTCGCCGTCTTGCTTCTCGCCACGCCATGGTCATGGGCGCACAAAAATATACCGACCAGCCAGTCCTATAAGTATGTGCAAAAGGCGATGCCCGGCATCGTTAAAGATGTAACGAAAGAAATCAAAGCGATTCGCTAGCCGTTAATCCTCGGATTTGCCGGAGTTCAGACCTTCTTGAATCAAGCGCATTACGGCTGGATCGGCGAGCGTTGTGGAGTCTCCGACCGCGCGATTCTCGGCCACATCGCGGAGCAACCGGCGCATGATCTTGCCGCTTCGGGTCTTCGGAAGTTCCTTCACGATCATGATTTGGCGCGGCTTCGCGATTGGGCCAATCTCCTTGGCGACGTGATTTCGCAATTCTTGAATTAATTCTTCACCGCTCGCGCTCTCGATGCCGGCGCGCAAAATCACGAAGGCAACAATCGCTTGGCCGGTCATCGCGTCGGTCGCACCGACGACCGCTGATTCCGCAACAACTGGGTGTGAGACCAACGCCGACTCAACTTCGGTGGTGGAGATGCGGTGACCCGATACATTCATTACGTCATCGACGCGTCCCAATAACCAAATGGCACCATCGTTATCCAACTTTGCACCATCGCCCGCGAAATATTTTCCGGCGAATCGTGACCAATAGGTCTCGGCGTAACGCTCTGGTTCGCCCCATACACCGCGCAACATCGACGGCCACGGTTGATCCAAAATTAAATATCCGCCATGACCATTCGAGACTTCCTTCGCCTCGTCATCGACAACCTTCGCGTTGATGCCCGGTAGAGCGCCCATCGCCGATCCAGGCTTCGTTGCTGTGATTCCCGGCAACGGGCTAATCAAAATTGCACCGGTCTCGGTCTGCCACCACGTATCAACGATTGGGCAGCGATTGCCGCCAATGATTTCGCGGTACCACATCCACGCTTCGGGATTGATTGGTTCGCCGACCGAACCAAGTAGACGCAGCGACGAGAGATCGCACGATTGCGGAAATTCATCGCCCCATTTCATCCACGTGCGAATCAAGGTCGGTGCGGTATACAAAATACTTACCTTGTACTTCTCGATGATTTCAAAGATGCGTGATTTGGTTGGCGTATCCGGCGTTCCTTCATACATAACCTGGGTCGCGCCATTGATCATGGGTCCGTAGACCACGTATGAATGGCCGGTAATCCAGCCGATGTCGGCGGTGCACCAATAGACATCCTTCTCTGGCTTTAAGTCGAAGACCATTTTGTGCGTGAACGAGGTCTGCGTGAGATAGCCACCGGTCGTGTGATAAATCCCCTTGGGCTTCGCCGTGGTTCCGGATGTATAAAGAATGAATAAGCCGTGTTCAGAATCAAAGCTCTCGGCTTCGTGTTCATCGGACTGGCGATTCACGATCTCGTGCCACCAGATATCGCGATCAGAATTCCAGGCGGTCTCTTGGCCGGTGCGCTTAACAACCAACACCTTCTTGACGTTGTGCGTGCCTTGCAGCGCCTCATCGACCGCGGGCTTTAAAGCAAAGGGAGCGCCGCGCCGGTATCCACCATCGGATGTAATGACCAACGTTGCGTCGGCATCCTGAATACGAGCCAACAAAGAATCGGCCGAGAATCCACCGAAGACGACCGAGTGAATCGCGCCCAATCGCGCGCACGCCAACATTGCGACCGCGGCTTCCGGAATCATCGGCATATAAATCGCGACTCGATCGCCGGCCTTGATGCCCAACTCAATTAACGCATTGGCGGCTTTCTTCACATCTTGCAACATCTCGGCATATGTAATGGTGCGGGTATCGCCCGGCTCGCCTTCGAAATGGAACGCAACGCGATCACCGCGTCCTTCGATGACGTGACGATCGAGGCAGTTATACGACGCGTTTAACTTTCCGCCGATAAACCATTTCGCAAAGGGCGATTGCCAATCCAAAACTTCGGACCATTTCTGATCCCAATGCAGAGCGCTCGCTTGCTTCTCCCAGAAGGCCAATCGATCCTTATTCGCTTCATCAAATAAAGATGGTTGTGCATTTGCTTGCGCCGCGAATTCTGGCGAAGGAGCAAAGGTGCGGTCTTCTTGCGAGAGGTTATCTAGAGCTTCACTCATGTTTCCACGGTACCAGCGCCGAGTTTTCCACACCAGAGTTTTGCCACAGCTTTTTACTTTCTCAGCCGCATTCCCAGCGCCACGACCTAATTTTCCAGAACACACCTCGCCATCCGAGGTCTTAAATTTGAGGAGAACGCATTATGTGGAGTGCAATATTTCTTGCAGCATCTCGGTTACATCTGATCACCACCGCGATTCACGCCGTCGGTCGAGTGGTCGTGATGATGGCCCATTCCAACTTCGGGCTGATCGGGCTGGACCGGCTCTTTACGCATTTCGGGTTCTAGTGGCTAGCGGGTTTTAGCGGCTTGAAGCGGCTCGGCTAGCGGGAAAATGAACGGGCGTGGGTGGCAGCACCCGCGCCTATTTTCTATTTCGCCGTAAAATATGGTGGAATTACCCGTAAGCCTCACCGCGCCCAGTGTTGCGCCCCCGGTCGAGATTTACACAACGACTTCGGGAGATTAAAAATGCCAATTGCAACCCCAGAAATTTATGCCGAGATGTTGGATCGCGCCAAGAAGGGCGCCTTTGCATATCCAGCCATCAACGTTTCATCATCACAAACTTTGATTGGCGCAATTCGCGGATTCCAAGAAGCGGGTTCAGACGGAATCATTCAGATCTCTTGGGGCGGCGCGGAATATCTTTCTGGTTCGACCGTGAAGAACATGGTGGATGGTGCGGTCGCATTGGCCGAGTTCGCACACATCGTGGCGAAGAACTACAAGGTAAATATTGGAATTCACACCGATCACTGCCCAGCAGAAAAGTTGGACGGCTTCATGCGCCCGTTGCTCGAGATCGGCGCAGAGCGCGTTAAGTCCGGCAAGGCGCCACTCTTTAATTCACATATGTGGGACGGCTCGGCCGTTTCTATGCCCGAGAACATGAAGATCGCGGATGAACTTCTCACCAAGTCGGTCGCCGCAAAGACCATTCTTGAAATCGAAATCGGCGTTGTCGGCGGCGAAGAAGATGGCATCGAGGCAAAGCACGACGCCAAGTTGTATTCGACACCAGAAGACGCGCTCCTTACTTTGCAGACGCTGGGTGCAGGAGAGCGCGGTCGCTACATGGTCGCCGCAACATTCGGTAACGTGCACGGCGTTTATAAGCCAGGCAACGTTGTCTTGCAGCCTGCAATCTTGAAGACGCTTCAGGACGCGGTCGCCGCAAAGCTCGGTCTTCCTGCAGGTTCAAAGCCAATGGACTTGGTCTTCCACGGTGGTTCAGGATCGCTCCTTTCTGAAATCCGCGATTCATTGGATTACGGCGTCGTGAAGATGAATATCGACACCGATACTCAATACGCATTTACCCGTCCGGTCGTTGACCACGTCTTTAAGAATTACGACGGCGTTCTCAAGATTGACGGCGAAGTCGGTAATAAGAAGGCATATGACCCACGCGCATGGGGCAAGGCAGCAGAAGCTGGTTTGGCCGCTCGTGTTGGCGTTGCTTGCGAAGACCTTCGCTCAACCGGCACATCGATTAACGCTTAATGCCCGCGCTCGTTCTGCTCGGCGCTCAATGGGGCGACGAAGGTAAAGGTAAAGCGACCGACTTGCTCGGCGACCGCGTTGATTACGTGGTTCGTTATCAAGGCGGCAACAACGCTGGTCACACCGTTGTCATCGGCGATCAGAAGTACGCGCTTCACCTTTTGCCATCCGGCATCTTGAGTCCCAACGTAGTTCCGGTCATCGGTAACGGCGTCGTGATTGATCCTTCGGTTTTGTTAGAAGAGATAAAGGGTTTGAACGAGCGAGGCATCGACACCAGCAAATTAAAGATCAGTACCAATGCGCATTTGATTACGCCGTATCACCGCACCATCGACAAGGTGTCTGAACGATTCCTCGGCAACAGCAAGATTGGTACGACCGGCCGCGGTATCGGACCGGCCTACGCCGACAAGATCAACCGAATCGGAATCCGCGTGCAGGATCTCTTTGACCCATCCATCTTGCGTCAGAAGATCGAAGGCGCGCTGCGCGATAAGAACCAGGTTCTTATCAAGGTCTTTAATCGCAAGGGCATCGAGATTGAAGATGTATTAAACGAGTATTTGGGTTACGCCGAAGTTTTGCGTCCATACGTCGCGGATACCGTTTTGTTATTGGATCAGGCGTTGAAGGCGGGCAAGAACGTTCTGCTCGAAGGATCACAAGGCAC
>DAIPLA010000047.1:2925-4716 GCA_036769465.1 Candidatus Nanopelagicaceae bacterium | reverse complement strand
TTGACCGATTTCTTCTTGACCAAGCTCGATGTATTGACCGGCTGGGAAAAGATTCCGGTCTGCGTTGCGTACGAGATTGATGGCAAGCGGGTCGAAGAACTTCCCTCGTCGCAGAGCGATTTCCACCATGCAAAGCCGATTTATGAATATCTGCCTGGCTGGACCGAAGACATCAGCCATGCGAGAAAGATTGAAGATCTGCCTGCGAACGCACGCGCGTATGTGAAGTTCCTGGAAGATATTTCAGGCGCTCCGATGTCCGCGATTGGTGTTGGCCCTGGTCGCGACGAAACGATTTCGGTTCGGGATCTGATTTGAAAGTTCTCGTGATTGGCTCCGGCGGACGCGAACACGCGCTCGCCGCCGCGCTATTACGAGATCCCGCTCTGACTGAATTACATGTCGCGCCTGGCAATCCGGGTATCGCATCGATTGCCACGTGTCATGCCATCGACATCACGAAGAACGATCAGATTCTTCAATTAGCGCGCGATTTGTCCATCGATTTAGTTGTTGTTGGTCCAGAAGCGCCGTTGGTTAACGGCGTCGCCGATGTTTTGAAGAAGGCGGGCGTCGCTTGTTTTGGTCCATCGCAAGCAGCGGCCCAACTCGAAGGTTCGAAGGATTTTGCAAAGCAAGTGATGCGTGACGCGGGTGTTCCAACCGCAAAGAGTTTTACATGCACTAATCGCGCTGAAATTGAGAAGGCGTTAGACACATTCGGCGCGCCGTATGTTGTGAAGCACGATGGTTTGGCCGCGGGTAAGGGCGTCGTCGTCACGGATGATCGTGACGCGGCAATCGAGCATGCGCTGCAATCGCCGCGCGTTGTGATTGAAGAATTTCTTGATGGCCCAGAAGTCTCGTTATTCGGAATCAGCGATGGTCGGACCGTGATCGCGATGCAACCCGCGCAAGATTTCAAGCGTGCGTTCGACGGCGATGCCGGCCCCAACACCGGCGGCATGGGTGCGTATTCACCATTGCATTGGGCGCCATCCGACATCATTGAAGAAACACTCGAGCGAGTTTTGAATCCCACCGTCAAAGAGATGGCCGCGCGCGATACGCCCTTTGTTGGTCTGTTGTACGCCGGTCTTGCGGTTACTACTCGTGGCACAAAAGTTATTGAGTTCAACGCGCGCTTTGGCGATCCGGAGACCGAAGTTCTCCTGCCTCGACTAAAGACTCCTCTTGCGACCCTGCTGCACAAGGCAGCGACTGGTGGGCTGACCGAGGATATGACGTTGGAATGGTCGGATGAATCTGCGGTCACCGTGGTGTTGGCATCCGAGGGATACCCGGCGGCGCCAAAGGTTGGCGAACCGATTGTGGGATTGGCTTCTGTTCAAGGCGCACAGGTTTTTCACGCGGGCACAACCGAGAAAGATGGCGTCGTTCATTCATCGGGCGGTCGCGTGCTCGCGGTCACCGGGATGGGTTCGGATCTGACCGAGGCGCGGGCGGCGGCGTATTCCGCTATTTCCACGATTACCTTGCACGGTTCGCATTACCGCAGCGATATCGCCCTCAACGCGGCTGTCGCGGAGAAGGGTAATTAGGGGAGAATACGACCATGAGCGTCCTTGCTGATCGATACGCCTCGGCCGCGATGCGCGCCATATTTTCACCCGAGTCAAAAATTATCAGCGAACGCCGATTGTGGGTCGCGGTCATGCGCGCACAATCCACCTTAGGCCACGCGATTTCTGAAGCGGTTATTAAAGATTACGAAAAGGTAATCGAGAAGGTAGATCTTGCTTCCATCGATGCGCGCGAACGCGTGACGCG
>DAIPLA010000047.1:0-2825 GCA_036769465.1 Candidatus Nanopelagicaceae bacterium | reverse complement strand
GATAATTTAATTTCGCGCTATCCGATTCGTGGCATAAAAGGCCCAGTCGGTACAGCGCAAGATTCGGTCGATCTCCTTGGTTCATCGGCTTCGCATGCGCAACTCGAAGAATCGGTCGCAAAGTACCTGGGCTTCGATAACGTTTTGGATTCCACCGGCCAGATTTATCCGCGCTCCTTTGATTTCGACGTAGTCACGACGCTGGTACAGGTCGCTGCGGCGCCTTCGTCATTCGCGACTTCTATTCGCCTGATGGCTGGCGCGGAATTAGTCACCGAAGGATTTAAGGCGGGCCAGGTTGGCTCCTCTGCGATGCCGCACAAGATGAATACTCGTTCGTGCGAGCGCGTCAACGGCCTTGCCGTTGTGTTGCGCGGATACGCCTCGATGGTCGGCGAATTGTCGGGCGATCAATGGAACGAGGGCGATGTCTCGTGCAGTGTTGTGCGTCGAGTCGCCATCGCCGATGCTTTCTATGCAATTGATGGATTGATCGAAACCTTCATGACGGTGCTCGCCGAATTTGGCGCGTTCCCTGAAGTGATCGCGGCGGAATTGGCTCGTTATTTGCCGTTCTTGGCGACCACCAAGATTTTGATGGCGGCGGTAAAGGCCGGCGTTGGTCGCGAGTTGGCGCACGAGGTCATTAAGGAACACGCGGTCTCCGCGGCGCTGGGCATTCGTGAAGGAAAGCCCAACACCATGATCGCGGGTATCGCGATGGATTCTCGGATTCCGCTGGATGAAAAGGCGCTCAATGATTTGTTATCGACGCCGTTGGAATTCACGGGTGATGCACATGCACAAACCGAGCGAGTGGTTAATCGCATCGCCGCGATTACCAAGGCTCATGCTGCGGCGGCGCAGTATCGTCCCGGCGCTATTCGATGACGCTAGAAATCCCTGGTTGGGCACACCAACGCAGCGGAAAGGTTCGTGATCTCTACACAAATTCCGCTGGGCAATTATTAATCGTCGCATCCGATCGAATCAGCGCATTTGATTACATTTTGCCGACATTGATTCCTGGCAAGGGCGAACTCCTCACTAAATTGTCCTCGTTCTGGTTCAAGAAACTTGAGAATATTGTCTCCAACCACATTGTGACGACCGATGTTCCTGATGTTGTTGCTGGTCGCGCGGTGATTGTGAAGCCGCTAACTATGTTTCCGATCGAATGCGTCGCGCGCGGTTATCTGACCGGATCCGGTTGGGTGGAATATCAAAAGAGCCAGACCGTATGTGGAATTGCGCTGCCCGCTGGACTGGTTGACGGATCGAAATTACCGGAGCCGATTTTTACGCCGGCCACAAAAGCCGACGATGGTGAGCACGACATGAACATCACCTTCGAGCAAGCGGTCGAGATTATTGGCGAGGCCGACGCCACGCGACTCCGTGAATTGACCCTGGCTTTGTATTCTTCGGCACACGATTTCGCCGCCACGCGCGGAATTATTCTGGCCGATACAAAATTCGAATTCGGTCGCGACGCAGACGGTAATATCTGCCTGGGCGACGAAGCCCTCACCCCTGATTCTTCTCGGTTCTGGGATGCCGCACAGTGGCGCCCGGGCCAGGTCCAACCCTCGTTCGACAAGCAATTTGTTCGTGATTGGTTGTTGCAATCGGGTTGGGACAAGAACAGCACGCCACCAGAACTCCCCGCTGATGTGGTTGCAAAAACGCACGAGCGTTACCAAGTAGCTTTTAATTTATTAACTGAATAACTTATAAAGAACCGAGGGAGACAAGATGGCGACAATCATTGTTGAGGTTATGTTGAAGCCTGAAATCTTGGATCCACAAGGTCAAGCGGTCGCTTCTGCGTTACCTCGCCTTGGATTTAATTTCGCGAAGTCGGTTCGCCAGGGCAAGCGCTTCGAGATCGAAGTCGACGGCGAACCCACTCATGCTCAACTCGCCGAGGTCGAACAAGCGGCCGAGAAGTTGCTGTCTAACCCGGTTATTGAAACGTATGTAGTGAAGGTCCAGGCCTAATGCGGATTGGCGTCGTCACCTTTCCGGGGTCGCTCGATGATTCATCCGCGTTGCGCGCGATTCGATTGGCTGGTGGAGATCCGATTTCGCTCTTTCACGCCAGCGATGATTTGAAGGAAGTCCAAGCGGTTGTTCTGCCGGGCGGATTTTCATACGGCGATTACCTGAGATGTGGCGCAATCTCGCGCTTTGCTCCGATTATGGAGTCCATCATCGTCGCAGCCGAGCACGGCTTTCCGGTCTTGGGTATCTGTAATGGTTTTCAGATTCTGACTGAATCACACTTGTTGCCGGGCGCGTTGATTCGCAATCAGGATCTGCATTTTGTTTGTACTGATCAACCATTGACGGTCGAGAACACATCGACGCCATGGACTAATGGTTATACGCAAGGCCAGCGAATCGTTGTGCCGATTAAGAACGGCGAGGGTTCATTCCAAGCAAGCGCCGAGACCTTGCAGCAATTGGAGGACGAAGGCCGAGTCGTGTTGCGCTATGCCGATAAGAATCCGAACGGTTCCCAGAACAACATCGCGGGCATTTCAAACGCGCGCGGAAATGTTGTCGGCGTCATGCCGCACCCCGAGCAAGCGATTGAAGACTTGACCGGCCCCAGCGAAGACGGACTGACATTTTTTACTTCAATTCTTCACAGTCTGGTGGGTCGCTAATGTCATTGGATACTGTTGCGGTTGCGCAATCGACCCCAGATAACCCACAGCCCTGGAAAGAGCTAGGACTGAAGCAGGACGAATACGAAAATATTCGACAGATTCTTGGTCGTCGCCCGACATCGTCCGAACTCGCGATGTATTCGGTGATGT
>DAIPLA010000097.1:0-1940 GCA_036769465.1 Candidatus Nanopelagicaceae bacterium | reverse complement strand
CATCGGACGGTTAGGGTCGGCAGAGAATGCATGCGCATCGGTGCCGATGCCAACTCGGATATCGGAATTTTCGGCGGGCACCAAGAAGCGATGAGCGTCGGCTAGATCTTTTTGAGTCGTGATCTTGAAGGCGCGATCTTCGCCCGCGATTACTTTCACCGCGATATCTAACTCTTCAACCAGGCCCGCATCATCGGTCGCGTCGCCGCCTTTAGCGTGCGCCTTCTCGAGCACCGAACGAAGAAATCCTTGCGGCGTTTGAACCGCGCGCAATTTCTCTCGGTCATACGTCTTTGCGACGTAGCCGTTCTTATCAATCTTCTTGATGGTGTCCGTGACCGCGGTCGCAGGAATCACGGCCTTCTCGCCCGCCGCTAATTCGGCGATTACGCGCGATGCTAAGTCGGTCGAGGCCAATGAACGAGCGGCGTCATGCACCAACACGAATTCGATATCGGAATCCAGCGCCGACAATCCGGCCTTGACGCTGGCGCTTCGGGTCGCACCACCGGTAACAACAGTCACGGAGTCGCCGAAGAGATCGGTGAAATTCTTTTCATATCCGGCGGGCGCCGCGATGATGATTTGTGAAGCAACCGGCGATAGCGCGGCTACGGCATGGGAGATAAGAGGTCGTCCGACCAGTTGTACGAGAGCTTTGGGCAGATTCGCCCCGAGTCGTTCACCCGAACCAGCGGCCGGGATGATGACTGCTGTCTTAGGAAGCGAGGACCTCGTCAAGGATTGCGCCGGCCTTCTCTTCATCGGTGCGCTCGGCAAGGGCAAGCTCTGAAATCAGAATCTGCTTTGCCTTGGCAAGCATGCGCTTTTCGCCTGCCGATAGACCACGATCGAGATCGCGGCGATACAAATCGCGAACAACTTCGGCAACCTTGATGACATCGCCAGAAGCCAACTTCTCGACATTCGCCTTATAGCGACGTGACCAGTTGGTGGGTTCTTCGGTGTATGGCTGACGGAGGACGTTGAAAACCTTGTCCAAACCAGCGGAATCAACCACGTCGCGAACGCCTACGAGATCGACGTTATCGGCTGGGACTCGCACTGTGAGGTCGCCTTGTGCAACCTTCAAAACCAAATAAATTTTCTCTTCGCCTTTAATGGTCCGGGTCTCAATTGCTTCAATGAGAGCCGCTCCGTGATGGGGATAAACAACGGTTTCGCCGACCTTAAATGACATTAATTTGGCCTTTCGATAGAAGCCAAGGATACCATTAGCCCCATGCCTCTTAAAAATCGTAAAAGTGCCTATTTAATAGCCCTTTCAGCCGCTTTGACGCTGGTCTTGACAGGTTGTGCAAATGGTTCCAACGCACCAACCCGCATGATTCGTCAGGTGACCGATGGTGTTGAAGGCGCTTCCGGTTCGATAAACGCGCGCGACATTTTGATCGTGGCACAACCCGATGGCAGTGGCGTTTTAGTAGGAACAATCATTAACGAGGCTTCATCCGCTGACGCAGTTACCGCGATTAAGGTGAATTCCATTCCTGTAACTTTCGGAAATAAAAACCTTGCGCTCGCACAAAACACACCACTGATTTTTGCTGGTCCTTCTGCGACCAACTCGGGCATCGTCCCCGGACTTAATGCAGCACCAGGAACTCGTGTTCCACTCGAAATTGATTTCGCTAACTCCGCGCCAATTCAGCTTTCAGCGCTGGTTCGCGAGAAGGCGGATATCTACGCAAACGTTGGTCCCGGCGCGCCGGCAGCTTCGAGCACTCCTGCTCCGTCAGCTACGCCCTCTAAGTAAAAACTAGGCCTCGAACTTATAGCCCAGTCCACGAACGGTCTGAATCAAGACCGGGTTGGCTGGGTCGTCTTCGATCTTCGCACGCAACCGCTTGATGTGAACATCCAGCGTCTTGGTATCGCCGAAGTAATCACTACCCCATACTCGATCAATCAATTGAGTA
>DAIPLA010000046.1:5230-9945 GCA_036769465.1 Candidatus Nanopelagicaceae bacterium | reverse complement strand
TTTTGGCTTAGCCCACAACGTTAGGACTTGTTGTGTAACAGAGTCAATGGTCTGACGGGATGCTAAGTCGACCGTGGCGTATGCACACGATTCCATCAAATTACACGACCACGTTGTCATACCTGCATCAAAGACTGCTGCGCCAGAAGGCGTTGTAAACCAGGATGTCTGCGCCAATGGAACGCGAGGCCCACCGGAGCGCACTGGTTGTGGATCTCTAAAACGCATCGTGCCGGAGAAGAGAATGTTTACCTTAGGAGCTTCGGCAACGTTGTTGGGAACGGCTTCGGCTTCGGTATCCGGTGAAATTCCCATGATGGATGCGTATGACGGCAACTTTAACCATGATGGAATTTTTACCGCGCGAACATCGCCATATACGTGAACTCCATCAGTCACCTCTCCGGTGATCAGATTAGGGGGAGTGTTCACTCGACGATCGCCGAATTCAACAGTCACCTGGTTGATATCGGTGACTGGATCTTCAACCGCGGAGCGATACATAATTGCCCGACGCATTGGACCTGCAGGAGAAGAGGTAAGACGAGTCTGCCAATATGCATTGTTACCGCCAAGGAATGCCAGGTTGATTCCGTTGTTGCGGTCCGCGACTAAAGTATCAAAGAGGCGGCGGGTCATGTATTCAGGGTGACCGCCAAAAACAACGCCGTTATACGACTGAGTGATGGATGGCCATTGGCTGATGTCCACGTCGGATTCGTTATCGACCGCGATACCTTGTTGTTCGAGGAATTGCACCAATGGGATGGCGTCACGGTGAATCGAGTAAGCGCCGCTTCCGACAATTGGTCGATCGAACGAGATAACTCGGCTCCGGGCGGCACGAATTTCGTCTGCGGTTCCGCCAGGACCTTCGTATCCGGAATAGCCACCGAAGGTGTTGTACATATTCCACGTCATGAACGAATGGACCAAAAGGAGTGGCGAACTCGAGAGAGGCGCGCGGACGACAAGCGGCGCGACATTCTCAATGGTGTTCGTAGGCGACATCGTCGCGATCAAATAAAAACCCGGCGTCCAGTCATCGCCGACCGTCATCGTCAAGGTTGTCGGCCAACGGGTTTCCACCAATCGAGTGGCGTTATTAGGCAATGAAACTCTTTGGTTAGCTAACTTAATCGGACCGGATGTCCACACTTCGCGCGCGCCAGAACCGTTGTAATAACCGATTCGCATAGCGACAATCGTGCGTGGCCCGGGCAAGGCATATGACTGCTTCGTATCGAACAACGATGCATGAACTTGAATTGTGTCACCACACGAGGCCGACGTTTTATTTAACCATAACGCGCTACCTAAGGCGTTTGGTAAATCGAGATGCGCCCAATCTTGCAGGGTCATGCTCACGCCAGGTTTTGCATTTTCTTGCTTTACCCAATCGCTGGGTAATGCCGGGCACGAAGAATCTTTGAAATTAGCCATATCGGAGGGGAATGTTCCGTTTAACGAATCCGCAAAGGTTTCCATCGGCTGGAAAGGCAGGTCCGCATGTGTCTTTAACGGCTTAAAGTTTTGGTTTGGGTGATTGAGTTGATAAACAATCGTGGTCGCGATGACGCCGATACAGAGCAGGACGACTCCACCGCTCGCGATCAGCGCAGCTTGGCGCCGCCTGGTGGAGACCAAGCTTTTGAGGAAGAAATCGAACATTTGCATCAATTCTCCCATGCCACGCGGGGGTCAGCTTGCCGAGTTCACCCTAATTTCCCCCCAACCCCCCGATGGTTGTACGCTCGGCGCCTGCAATTGTCCGCCCCCCTAGCTCAGTCGGTAGAGCGTTTCCATGGTAAGGAAAAGGTCAACGGTTCGATTCCGTTGGGGGGCTCGAGAGTTCAGCTCACGCTGAATTTTTATGGCGGGATAGCTCAGCCTGGTAGAGCAAGCGGCTCATAATCGCTGTGTCGCCGGTTCAAATCCGGCTTCCGCTACGAGAACTAGAGATTTACGCGGGAAATATGCTCCACAGGGCGCATATATAATATGTATCAGAATTAATGAACTAGCTGTTCATGTAGAAATAAAGGAGCAGGACCATGGCAAGCAAGAGCGCGGATGTACGTCCTAAGATCACTATGGCCTGTGTCGAGTGCAAAGAGCGTAACTACATCACCAAGAAGAACCGTCGCAACGATCCAGACCGTCTAGAGCTGAAGAAGTTCTGCCCACGCTGCAAGTTGTCGACCACACACCGCGAAACCCGCTAACACATGCTCAACCCCGACCTAGTCGGGCGCACCTTCCCTGGTGCGACTAGCACCTCTGTTTCGCAAGAATCCATTAACGCCTTCGCGGCGGTTATCGGTGAATCCGATACGTCTATGGCGACGCCCACCTACGCAATCACCATCACTCTTGATCAATCCCAAAAGTTGCTGCAAGAGAGCGGCTTGGATTGGACTCGAGTCGTCCACGGCGAACAACGCTTTGATATCAAACGCCCGATTGTTGCCGGCGACACCCTTCGATGCGACTCCACGATTGAATCCGCCCGAGTCATGGCCGGCAACGAAATCGTGACGGTTCGCGGTGATCTTTTTAACGGCGAAGAATTAGTCGTCTCCACATGGTCCACGTTGGTGGTGCGGGCATGAGTCGATTTACTGCTGGCCAAGAATTGGCCCCACGTACTTTTCTCATCAATCGCGCGCTCTTGGTGGCGTATGCCAACGCTTCTGGCGATCAGAATCCCATTCACCAAGATGAAGCCTTCGCCAAATCTGTCGGCCTTCCCGATGTGATTGCGCACGGCATGCTGACCATGGCGCTCGCGGGCAAGTACGTTGCAGACCTTGCAGGTGGATCGGCCTCGGTCAAACAGTATTCAGTGCGATTCACCAAGCCCGTTGTCGTTCCGGCCGGGGTCGATGTGGAATTAATCGTTAGCGGAAAAGTTTCAGAAATCACCGACGCGGGTGATGCCAAGATTGATATCACTGCGACCTGTGCCGATACCAAGGTCCTGGGAATGGCGAAGGCGCTCGTCGCAAACGCATGAATGTTCGAGCGGAAGTAACCGCACTAGGCCAAGCGCGACAAGAAGCCCGCGCCAATAAAGACTTTGCACTAGCTGACTCATTGCGCGATCAAATATTGGCGCTCGGGTATGAAATTCTCGACGTGGCTGGCGGCTTTGATTTTCGCGAGAAATCGCCATTTTCGCAGTACGCCCGAATCGGAGATTTTCGACATCTTTCGGACGCAACGTTCGATTCCACCATCGCCATCATCGTGGATGGATTCTGCGAAGACGCCGCTACGTCAGTAAAGGCAGCGCAGCAATACACCGGTGATAAGACCGCAATTGTTGTACTAATCAACGGAACGCCCGACGCGTCGGCATTAACCACGGTAATCAACGCTCGTACCTTTGTTGTTCAGATAACCGACGGAGTGGGCTGGGGCGAAGCCGCGAATGCTCTTCTTAAAGCGGCACCATCTCCATATGTATTCATTATGGACGCTTCCACTATTTTTGATGGCGACGCCATAACCCCAGCGCTCGAAATTCTTCGTAAGAATGACTATGTCGCTGTGGGTTGGCGAGGTGGTCTCATTAACATCGACGACGAATGGCGCAGTGTGGACGACAAGGGTCCGGGCGAAGTCGACGTCCTCTTCAGCTACTTCTTGGGTATTAATCGTGAACAGGCGCTAGAAGCCGGCGCGTTCAATATTCGCGCGGTGTATTACCGAAATGCGGATATCGAATTTGGACTCCGATTGCGACAAGCGCATGGCCGGTTGTGGCAGATGGATTTGCCGCTTCATCAGGAGCGCCACCATGGGTATCACGATTCAGATCCCGCGTATCGAGACGAGCAATCGAAGAAGAATTACGACCGCATTCTTGACCGCTTTCGCGGTAAGCCCGAGATTCTTTCGCCCCGCCGTTAGGCTTGGGCTATGAGCGTCGAACATCTCTCCGCGCTGACCACGCTGAACGTTGGCGGACCGGCTCAGCGGATTGTTCATGCCACAACGGAAAGTGAATTGATCGCCGCGATTGACGAAGCCGATTCGGCTCAGACACCGCTTTTAATTATTGGCGGTGGATCCAACCTTTTAATTAGCGATGAGGGATTTGCCGGAACCGTTATTTGCGTCGAGACCAGCGGAAATAGTTATGAGATTGATGCGTGTAGCGGCGGAATGCTGACGGTGGCATCCGGTGAAGATTGGGATGACTTCGTTCTCTTCACCATGGAGAAGGGTCTTGCGAATCTCGAATCGCTCAGCGGAATTCCAGGCACCGTGGGCGGCGCCCCGATTCAAAACATTGGCGCCTATGGCCACGAAGTAGCAGAAGTAATCGCGCGAGTTCGTACGTATGACCGGAAAGAAAAGCGAGTCACTACCTTTGCGGCGTCGGAATGTGAATTTGGATATCGCGAATCAAAATTTAAGAAAGAGGCTGGTCGCTGGGTTATTTTGGATGTGACCTTCCAGCTCCGTCGCGGCGAAATGTCGCTGCCGATAATGTATGCCGAACTCGCGAACGCGCTGGGCGTTGCCATCGGCGATCGTGCGCCCATCACGGATGTTCGAACCTCGGTCTTGGCTCTCCGTGCGAAAAAAGGGATGTTGTTGCAGTCGGATGTTCAATCGGCGGGATCATTCTTTATCAATCCAATTATTTCTGATGCTCAAGCCGCATCGCTTCCAGAATCTGCCCCACGCTGGCCACAACCCGATGG
>DAIPLA010000046.1:0-5130 GCA_036769465.1 Candidatus Nanopelagicaceae bacterium | reverse complement strand
CCCTCAACGATATCTTCATCGGAAGTCGCGTACGAAAAGCGCAAGTAACCGGAAGGTCCGAAGGCCTCGCCAGGAACGGCGGCAACTTCTACTTCTTCAAGTATCAAGGTTGCGAGTTCGGCCGATGTTTGTGGACGCTTTCCACGAATTTCCTTGCCCAAGATTCCCTTAACCGAGGGGTAGACATAAAAAGCGCCGGTAGGTGTCGGACATTCCACACCAGGGATCTCGTTGAGCATCTTCACGATTAATTTGCGGCGACGATCAAACGCCACGCCCATTTCGTGGACGGCCGACAAATCTCCAGTCAACGCGGCGATTGCGGCGCGTTGGGATACGTTCGCGACGTTCGATGTCATGTGCGATTGAAGATTGGTCGCGGCCTTGATGACATCCTTCGGCCCAATCATCCAACCGACGCGCCATCCGGTCATCGCGTATGTCTTGGCAACACCGTTCAGAATGATTGTGCGATCCGCGAGCGCCGGGACGACCACTGGCAGGCTCGGCGCGGTAGCGCCGTCGTAAAGCAAGTGCTCATAGATTTCATCGGTGATGACCCACAAGCCGTGCTTGAGCGCCCACTCGCCGATCGCCTTTACTTGCTCGGGCGAATAAACCGAACCAGTTGGGTTCGAGGGGGAGCAGAACAACAAGACCTTGGTCTTTGGGGTGCGGGCTGCTTCGAGTTGTTCGACGGTGACCAAATAGTTTTGGGTTTCATCGGCGAATACTTCGACGGATACTCCACCAGCAAGCTTGATGCACTCGGGATATGTAGTCCAATATGGAGAAGGCAACAGAACTTCATCGCCCGGATCAACAATGGAAGCGAAGGATTCGTAGACGGCTTGCTTTCCGCCATTGGTAATTAATACTTGATCTGCCGTGATTTCATATCCGGAATCGCGCTTTGTCTTGGCAACGATTGCCTCTTTGAGTTCTGGCAATCCACCGGCCGGTGTGTAGCGATGGTTGGCAACTTTGGCCGCCGCATCGATCGCGGCTTTCACTACATAATCAGGAGTAGGGAAGTCCGGCTCACCTGCACCGAATCCGATAACAGGACGGCCCGCGGCCTTGAGTGCCTTTGCCTTGCTATCCACGGCCAAGGTGGCCGATTCAGCGATGGCGCCGATGCGCTTGGATATGCGGGGCTTCTCTGTGCTCATGGGGCGAGTATGCCAAATAGGCGAGAAATCGCGCTCGGCGGTGCGGTCGCGAGAGACCAATATGAGGCTCGGAGGCCAGTTTTACTGGAGGGCGCTTGGGACCGTACACTCCTCGTTCTGGCGCTTGCAAAGGGTCATGCTTAGTCATGCCTCCGTAACGCTCGAAGGGCAGTAGCTCAACTGGCCAGAGTTCCGGTCTCCAAAACCGGCGGTTGGGGGTTCAAGTCCCTCCTGCCCTGCAAGTAGTACGAGTTAGGTAATAAAGAAGTATTCAACTAGCTTCAAACGAAGTCCTAGTGAAGTAAGACAGAAAGAGGTTCAGTACGTGGCTGATGAGAAGCACTCAACTGAAGAGGCTAAGGGTCTCTTTGGTCGCATTGGCCTGTTCTACCGCCAAGTTGTCAGCGAGCTCCGCAAGGTTGTTTGGCCAACACGCAACCAGCTGACCACCTACACCTCTGTCGTACTCGTCTTCGTAGGTTTCATTATTGCCGTCGTCTCGATTCTTGATGTTGTACTCACCAAGATCGTTTTCTGGGTATTTGGGTAAGGGAAAAAGATGACCGTAGAAAATACCGAATCAGTGAACGAGTTCGAAGCGGCGCTCGCAGCGTCTGCCGCGACCACTGAAATTCCCGCAACCGAAGATGTTTTGGTTGCCGATTTTGAAGAAGGCACTCCTGCTGCGCTTCGCGAAATTGATGCTGAAGTAGCCGAAGAGGGCGCTGAAGTAGCAGCCGAAGAAGAGAACGATGCCAATGCAGAATTCCGCCGCACCCTTCGTAGCTTGCCTGGCGATTGGTATGTCGTTCACTCATACGCTGGTTACGAGAAGAAGGTTCGCGATAACCTCGATAACCGCAAGCGCACCTTGAACATGGAAGAGTTCATTTTCCAGGTTGAGGTCCCAGAAGAAGAAGTTACTGAAATTAAGAACGGCCAACGCAAGCAGGTAAAGCGCAATGTCTTCCCTGGCTACGTCTTGGTTCGCATGGATCTGACCGATGAGTCATGGTCATGCGTGCGTAACACTCCTGGTGTCACCGGCTTTGTCGGTAACGCACACCACCCATCACCTTTGACCCTGACCGAAGTCGAGAACATCTTGGCGCCACGTCCGGTCAAGAAGTCCGACAAGATCGATATCAAGATGGTCGATTTCGAAATCGGCGAGTCCGTCACTGTTATGGATGGCCCATTCGCCACCTTGCCAGCGACGATTTCAGAGATCATGCCAGAGCAAGCAAAGCTCAAGGTTTTGGTTTCAATCTTCGGCCGCGAAACCCCAGTGGAGCTTGGCTTCAACCAAGTCCAGAAGCTCTAATCACCACAAAGTATTTACTGACCCTAGAATTTAAGTAACCGAGAAAAGGAAGAAACGAAATGGCACCAAAGAAGAAGATCACTGCGCTCATCAAGCTACAGATTCAGGCTGGCGCAGCTACACCTGCTCCTCCAGTAGGTCCTGCCCTCGGTCAGCATGGTGTGAACATCATGGACTTCGTGAAGGCGTATAACGCTGCGACCGAAAACCAAAAGGGTCAGATCATCCCAGTTGAGATCAGCGTCTTTGAAGATCGTTCGTTCACCTTCATCACCAAGACACCACCAGCATCACGCCTTATCTTGAAGGCCGCTGGCGTTGAAAAGGGCTCACCAGTCCCACACAAGACCAAGGTTGCAAACATCACCAAGGCTCAGGTCGAAGAGATCGCAAAGCTCAAGATGCCTGACTTGAACGCAAATGATCTTGAGGCAGCAAGCCTCATCATCGCGGGTACAGCTCGCTCAATGGGAATCACAGTTTCCTAATACCGCTCGACCATAACTGAACTCGACCATAACTAAATAAGAATTCTTAACCGGAAAAGTTCCGGATAAGAGTGGGAGGACCTCGCTGGTCCGTTAACCACAACCCGACTCTCGACGATAACTCGCCGAGAAACAGGAGATGAAATGAAGCGCAGCAAGAAGTACAAGGACGCGGCCGCAAAGGTCGATCAGTCAATCCTTTACACCCCTGGCCAAGCCGTAAAGCTCGCCAAGGAGACCAGCACCACCAAGTACGACGCTACCGTTGAAGTTGCGTTGCTCTTGGGTGTTGATCCAAAGAAGGCTGACCAAGCCATTCGTTCAACAGTTAACCTGCCACACGGAACCGGTAAGACCGCACGCGTTCTCGTATTCGCAGGTGGCGAGCGCGCTGAAGAAGCACGCGCAGCTGGTGCTGACATCGTCGGCGCTGATGAATTGATCGACGAAGTTGCAAAGGGTCGCCTCGATTACGACGCAGTCGTGTCTACCCCAGAATTGATGGGTAAGGTCGGTCGTCTTGGAAAGGTTCTCGGACCTCGCGGTTTGATGCCTAACCCAAAGACCGGAACCGTAACCACCGATGTTGCGAAGGCTGTTACCGATATCAAGGGCGGAAAGATTGAATTCCGTGTTGATAAGAACTCTAACCTTCACTTCATCATCGGAAAGACCTCCTTCACCGAGCAGCAACTAGCCGAGAACTACGCGGCTGCGCTCGAAGAAGTTATCCGTTCGAAGCCAAACTCTTCCAAGGGTCGCTTCATCCGCAAGGCAGTGGTCTCGACCACGATGGGACCTGGAATTCCAGTCGATCCCAACCTGACTCGCGATAGCCAGGACGCCTAAACACACCTGACTTTGACGGGGGTAGGCCATCTGGCTTACCCTTGTCATATCTCACCAAAGACTGCAGGTCTTCGAGTCCGCTAATCGGGAAACCGAGAAAGCGACGAGAAGTTAAGCTCGAGAAATCGAGGCCCGCATAGGTGCACATGAGAAACCTCGTGCGCATTTATGCGCCGGGGATTTTTTAATTTTCGGCGGTTCCAGTGAAGAGCAGTAAACCTGAAAGACCGTACACAAGACAGACTGTAAACAAAACAGATTGGAAAGGTAGCCACATGGCGCGTCCTGACAAAGCAGCAGCAGTTGCTGAGTTAACGGAAGATTTTAAGTCCGCTAACGCAACTGTTCTGACTGAGTATCGCGGTTTGACCGTGAGCTCGATGAAGGAACTCCGCCGTTCACTTGGTGCAAACACCAAGTATTCGGTTGTGAAGAACACCTTGACCAAGATTGCTGCAAAGCAAGCTGGCGTAGAGATCTCTGATGATCTTCTTGCTGGCCCATCTGCAGTTGCCTTTATCAAGGGTGATCCGATCGATGCCGCTAAGAGCCTAAAGAACTTCCAGAAGGAGAACCCATTCCTTGTTATCAAGGGTGGAATCTTCGAAGGTAAGGCTGTTACAACCGCAGAGATCATGAAGCTCGCTGATCTTGAGTCCCGTGAGGTTCTCTTGAGCAAGCTCGCTGGTGCAATGAAGGGCACAGCTGCAAAGGCTGCTCGTACCTTCGATGCACTGCGCATCAAGTTGGAAGCCGGTGCTCCTGCAGCGCCTGCAGCTCCAGCCGCAGAAGCTCCAGCCGAATCAGCACCCGCTGCTGAAGAAGTTGTTGCCGAAGTAGTTGCTGAAGCAGCTCCAGTTGTAGAAGAAGCAGCTCCAGAGGCACCAGCCGCTGAAGCGACCGAAACCCCAGCAGAATAAATTTCGAAGAAAAAATAAGGAGAAATAAAAATGGCAAAGCTCTCACAAGAAGATTTGTTGGCTCAGTTCGAGGCATTGACCTTGGTTGAACTTTCAGATTTCGTAAAGGCATTTGAAGAGAAGTTCGATGTAACAGCAGCAGCTCCAGTAGCAGTTGCAGCAGCAGGCGGAGCCGCTGGCGGCGCAGCTGCAGCAGATTCACAAGACGAGTTCACACTCATCTTGGAAGATGCTGGTTCACAGAAGATCGCTGTTATCAAGGAAGTACGTGGCATCAACTCAGCTCTTGGCCTCAAGGAAGCCAAGGACTTGGTAGACGCAACTCCTGCAACCTTGATCGAAAAGGGTTCAAAGGAAGCTGTCGAGAAGGCAAAGAC